>JBAQGP010000076.1:0-3835 GCA_049287845.1 Solirubrobacteraceae bacterium
CTGGCCGACAGCGTGCCCGTCGCGCTTGCGTTGGAGAAGCGCAGCCGCAGGGTCACGCCCGACTGGGTGACCGTCGCTCCGCCCTGGGTCCCGATGAACACGTCGACCGTGCCCTCCAGCCCGTTACAGGAGACGATCGAGCGGGGGAGGTGGATCGCGGTAGCCAGTCGCCCGCCCCCCTGCACGCGGAAGGCCGAATGCTCGCCGTTGGCGTAGTGGACCGTCCACGTCCCGTTGGCGACGGTTCGCCGCACCGCCGGATGCATGTGCCAGGTGAGCATGCCCCCGCAGGAGGGGAGGGAGTAGCGGCCGTGCAGCGTGGCCGAGCGCTCGCCCTCGAACGCGCCCTGCAGGCCGAACCGCGACAGGCCCAGAGAGCCGTGGTCACCCAGCACGGAGGGCTGCCGCCCTCCGAGGATCGACTCGCGGTAGTGGACGGGGTCAGGCGGACAGGCGAGGGGCCGCAGCATGACGAGGTCCTGGATCCCGTACTGGGGGACCCCCGCGCGCTGCTGGCGGACCGCGTCCAGGATGAGGTTGAAGCTCGCGGCAAAGCCATCGGCGCTGCCCTCCCAGTCGCCCTGGACGGGGATGAACGGCCGGCCGTGCGTCGGGCGGACCGCGGGTGGAGTCGGCCTGGCGGACGTCGTGCTCGACATGACCGTGGCGAGCAGCGCCACCGCCAGGATCAGGACGGCCGCGGGCATGCGGTGTCGCCTCAGACGAGCGAACATGGGGTTACCTTCACGATGGCCGTTCACATTGCGCCAAAACCTGGGCAATCCTATCCATACCTCCGGGGAGATGACGGCTCGCGAAGTCGGCCCGTGGGCGCGGGCCGCCCGGCCGATGGCCGGACCTATAGTGAACACCGCCTCCGCCCGCCCAATGCCCACCTTCTGCCGCCACAACCACCTCGTCCAGAACTGCCCGATCTGCTCCAAGGAGCAGGACGTGGAGATGCGGCCGGTGGTCTCCCCCGGTGGCCAGACCGTGCGCGCCGGTCGCCACGGGGGATCGTCTGCCGGCACGTCGGGCGCGGGACCGAGGGCGACGCGGTCCGGTTCGTCGCGAGCCTCCGGTGGCCTCACCGTGCGCCGGCTCTCCCGTACCGCCGAGGACGGGTTTCGCTCCGCCCTCGTCCCCGGGATACATTCGGTCGCCGACGCGCAGCGCCTGGCGGAGGAGCTGGTCTTCGCGGCCACCCGGCTCGAGCGCCTCCAGGACGACCCTCCCGGCCTCTATGCCGAGGTTGCCGATGCGTCGCGCCCCATCGAGGAGCGCAGCTGGCTGGCCTTCCTCATCGCGTATGTGAGCCCAACCGAAGACGAGGACCCGTTTGCCGGTATCGCCCGGGCGCGGACATCGTGGAGCTCGGGCGAGCCGCCCCACCTCGACGACGTGCCCACGGGACCACGGTCCGCCCACGAGCCCGGGCGGGGCCAGCGCACGATAGACGCCTACCGAGCCTGGGCGCAGCGAGCCGGGTCCCAGGAGGCCGCCTTCACCGGTGACGCCGCCTGGACAGCCGAGCGGCGCTTTGCCCGTGTGTTCGAACGGCTTGCCCTGCCCGGCCTGCACCGCGGTGCCCGCTGTGACCTGCTCGTCACCCTCGGCCGCCTCGGCGTCTATGACCTGAGCGCCGGCGCCCTCGGCCTGGGGGGCAACGACCCGGTGACCCTCGCCGCCAAGCGCGTGCTGGGGATCGGCGACGTGATGCTGCTCGAGCGGCGCGCGGCGGACCTGGCGGCGGCGTGCGAGCTGCCCCTGGAGGCGCTCGACCTCGGCCTGCACAACTGGGAGGTCGGCTCCCGCGCGTGCGTCGGGATCGGCCCGGGCCTGGCGCTGGATCCGACGCTGCTCGACGCCGCGCAGGCCGCGCTGGGGCTCTAGCCTTAGGGGCAAGGAATGTTCGCGCTGCTCCTCCTCATCCTGTGGCCGATCGCCGAGCTCTTCGTGGCGATCAAGGTCGCCGAGGCGATCGGGGTCCTGCTCACCGTGATCCTGCTCCTTGCCGGGTGGCCGGTCGGGATCTGGCTGACCAGGGCCCAGGGTCGCGCCGCCTGGCGGCGGCTGAGCGCCGCGGTGAATCAGTCCCACCCATCCCGCCCACCGGGCGTTGAGGTGATCGACGGCGCGCTCGTGCTCCTCGGCGGCATCCTGCTCATCGTCCCCGGATTTATCACCGACGTCCTGGGGCTGCTGCTCCTGGCGCCCACTCGCTCTGCCGCGCGCGGGCCCATCGTCCGCAACTTCCAGAGCCGCCTGGTTGTCGCCGCCACCCGGTTCTCCAGGCCGGGCCGTGGTGGCTACGATGTCGACTCGACTGCCACCGACCTCGACCGCCCGCACCTGCACGGATGAGCCTCGCCGCCGCCAACCACCTCCGCACCCTGGCCTTCGGCGACGTCGAGGGGGGGTTCTGGGGCGCGGCGCTACACGCCGCCCACCCGGTTCTCGTGTTCGGCGACGCCAGCGGCGCCACGTGGTCGGCCGCTCTCCCGGCCGAGGGCTGGAGCGCCGAAGGGGTGGGCTGGAGACTGACCGGCGACGGGGTCGACCTGCACGTCGTCCCCGGCGGGGAAGCCGAGGAGATGGAATCCGGGAAGGCCGAGGACTCCGGGTCGGATCTCAGCGGATGCGACGAGCTCTGCCGGGTTCGTGGCACCGTGGCGGCGGGTGGTGCCGAGCGCGAAATCGACTGCATCGGCACCCGGTGCGTCATCGACGGCGTCGACGCCGGCTCGCTGGGCTCGGCGCGCATGGTCTCCGGATGGTTTGAGCAGGACGAGGCGTTCATGCTCCTGGCGCTGCGCGCGGCCGAGGCCGTCGGCCACGAGTCCGACCTGGTCGCCGCGACGCTGTTTGACCCCGAGGGCTGGGTGCCGGTGGATGATCCGCGGCTGTCGACGACCTACGCCGAGTCGGGCCTGCCGTCACGCGCCAACCTCGAGCTGTGGATCGGCGAGGGCGACAACGAGTTCCCGCGGCGCGTGGCGGGGGAGGCGGCCGGGGACGGCGCCGTTCTCACCACCGAGGAGACGCAGCTGCGGGTGATCCCGTTGCGCTGTCACAGCCGAGGGCGCGAGGGAACCGGCGTGTACGTGCTCGCCACCTTCTAGCCCTGATGGAGGTCGGCGGCGACACGCGCCCCGCGGGCCGGGTCGGGGCGGTGATCAGCGACTTCGGGGGCGTGCTCACCTCGCCGCTGCAGCACTCGTTCCAGGCCTTCCAGGACACCTCCGGAGTGCCCCTGGCCGAGCTCGGCACGGCCATGGCGAGGATCGGCGCGCGGCTCGGCGTCAACCCGTTGTTCGAGCTCGAGACGGGCCGGCTCGGTGAGGCCGAGTTCCTCTCCCAGCTCGGTGTGCAGCTCTCAGAGCAGCTGGGACGGACGATCGACATGGCCGGCTTCGGCGAGCGCTACTTCGCCCACCTCGAACCCAACCCCCAGATGATCGGCTACATGCGGGAGCTGCGCCGGCGCGGCTACAAGCTGGCGATCTGCACCAACAACGTTCGCGAGTGGGAGCATCGCTGGCGCGCGATGCTGCCGGTGGACGAGATCTTCGATGTTGTCGTGGACTCCGCGTTCGTGGGCACCCGCAAGCCCGAACCGCGGATCTACGAGCTGACCCTGGAGGCGCTCGGCGTGGACGCCGGCTCGGCACTGCTCATCGACGACGTCGAGGTC
The DNA here is from genome assembly GCA_049287845.1 of Solirubrobacteraceae bacterium. GTDB lineage: Bacteria > Actinomycetota > Thermoleophilia > Solirubrobacterales > Solirubrobacteraceae > Palsa-465. The sequence continues at coordinate 3,695 of JBAQGP010000076.1, forward strand.
AACTGCACTGCAGCCCGTGAGCTGGGCATCCAGGCCGTCTGGTTTGAGAGCTCCGAGCAGGCCATCGCCGACACCGAGGCGGCGCTGGCGGCGGGGCCGGGCCGGTGAGCCGGCCGGCCATGCGGGCCGCCGCGGGAGCTG
>JBAQGP010000077.1:0-2788 GCA_049287845.1 Solirubrobacteraceae bacterium
GTGAAGTAGGCCGCGGTCTCCACCGCATCGGGAAGACGGCGATCGAACTCGAGGCGCAGATGGGTGGGAAGCGCCGCGCGGCGGCACAGCTCGTCCAGCGCCGCCGGGAGGCCGCGCTCGACCAGAAGCGGCGGGTTGATGCCATGGGTCAACTCGCGCAGCTCCTCCAGGGCCGCGGCCAGCGCCTGGCGCGTCTCTAAAAGCAGTGGCCGCGCCTCGCCCTCCTGGGCGGGCAGCTTGGACTCCAGCAACCCAAGGGACATCGCGATGGACACCAGACGCTGCTGGGTGCCGTCGTGCAGGTCGCGCTCGATCCGCCGACGCTCGGCGTCGGTGGCGCCCACCAGCCGCGCCCGCGATGCCTGCAGGTCCACCAGCCGCGCCCGCAGCTCCGCCTGCAGGCGCTCGTTCTCCAGCGCGAGGCTCGCGGCCGCGCACACCGACTGCACGAGCTCGGCGTCGTCGTCCAGAAACGCATCGTGCAGCAGGGCCGCGATCGGCTGGCCGTCTCGTTTGACCAGCGTCGCACTGCGCCCGCTGTCGTCCTCGGGGAGCCGGAGGGGCGCGCCGTCCCCATCGACCCAGCAGTGCTCGGCTCCGAACCAGAACGCGAGCTCGAGCGACGAGTCGCCCAGGGTGCGGGCCAGCGCTTGGCGCAGGTCGGTGCCAGGACTCGGCGTTCCCAGCTCCACGACAAGCCCGGCCACGCCGCCGCGGGCCAACTGGCGCTGCAGGAACACGAACATGATCGCGATCGGCACCGACGCGGCGAAATAGAAGAACACGTTCGCGGGCAGGGCCTTGAGCGGATCGCCGAACAGATCCAGCGTGGCCGTCACCGCGAGTGCGACGAACGTGGCGCACCCCGCGACGAGCACCGGCGCCACCGCGCGGCGGCGTGCCGGGCTCGCGCGCCGCCACCGCCGGATGAGGAGCGCGACGATGACGAGGAGGAGCACCGAGCCCAGCAGACGCTGGAGGCTGAGCAGATTGATCGCCTCCCGGTTGTGGTGGACGATCTGGATCAGGTTGTCGGGGCAACCCGGGCACCGCAGCCCGGCCTTGTTGCCGTCGAGCATGGCCAGGATCGGGAGGCACAGCAGGGCGACGACCGCCCCCATGACCCACCGGTCGAGCCTGCCCTGCAGCGTGCCGTCCGGGAAGGTGAGGAGCAGGTAGAGAAAGCCGATCAGCCACAGGTACTGGACGGCGGTGCCGAGCGTGTACAGCCAGGCCGGCCCCGCCTCGGTGAGCTGGGAGGCGAAGAAGCCGAACGCGGTGAGCACCATCACCGGTCCCAGCCGATTCTCGGGCCGCGCCCGCCACGAGGCCAGGCCACCGCCCAGGAGCGATGCGCCCAGGACCACGGTGAGCACGGCGTCGGGCTCGGTCGGGCGGTCCGACGGTTGGTGTGCCGCCAGGTACACCGCGCCGATGAGCGCCGCCATGCCGGCGCCCGTCACCACCCACAGCCTGAGCCTCATCAGGTCTGCATTCTCGCGGTGATCGGCGGCGGACACCAGGGCAGCCCTCGGGATGGCGCGATGCGGTCACTCGACGGCGATGGCGGCGAGCACGTCGAGCCGGGCGGCACGGCGGGCCGGCCACGTGCCGGCGGCGAGGCCGAGCAGCGCCGAGAGGACGAGGAAGCCGATGAGGCTGGCCAGCGGAACCGTCAGGCTGGCGACGCCGTTGTTGCGCAATGACGAGGCGAGCGCGATACCGAGGCCGGTGCCGATGACGGTAACGACCACGGCGCCGAACAGGGCCACGATGACCGCCTCGGAGCGGATCATCGCCCGCACCTGGCGGCGCTTCATCCCCACCGCGCGCAGCAACCCGATCTCACGCGTGCGCTCGAACACTGACAGCATGAGCGTGTTGACGATCCCGATCAGCGCGACGACGATGGCCAGCGCGAGCAGGACGTACACCAGCCCGAGCTCCTGGTTGACCTTGCTCTTCTGGTCTGACTGAAACTGCGCGCGCGTCTTGAACCCCACGTTGGCGTAGGGCACGAGCGCCCGGTTCAGTGCGCCATCGAGTGACGTGGAGCCGGGTGCCGTGCGCAGCAGGACCCCGGTGGGCAGCGGGTTGTCGAAGTGAGACAGGAAGAGCTTGTCGCCGACGATGAAGCTGCCCACCAGCGGGTTGGGCTGATACAGGCCGCCGATCCGGATCGTGGTCGGCCCCGTCTGCGCAAAGGTGACGTGGACGACCGACCCGACCTCGAGGTGGTCCGCGCGCGCGGTGTTCGTGTCGGTGAGCAGCTGGCCGGCGGCCATCGCCCGAGCGCCGCGCCCGGTGACCACGTGCAGGTTGACGGTCTGCGCCAGGCGCGCCGGGGTCGCCGCCGCCAGGCTCGACAGCGAGCCTCGGAACTCGAACTGCCCCTGGTAGATGGTGGTCGCGGTCGTCACGCCGGGCAGGTGCGACACGGCGGGAAGGACGGAGCGGCTGAAGCCACCGGACCCGCTGACGATGTAATCCGCGTTGACCGCGCTGTCGACCTCGTGGGCCGCCGACGTGCTCAGCGACGCGCCCAGCACCGCGATCGTCGAGACCAGGGCCAGCCCGATCATCAGCGCCGCCGCGGTCTGGGCGGTCCGGCGCGGGTTACGCATCGAGTTCTCACGGCCCAGCCGTCCGGGCATACCGAGCATTGCGGCCAGGGGCCGTCCCAGCGCGCCTGACAGCGGGCGCGCGGCGAGCGGGATGAGCATCCCGGCGGCGACGAACACGGCGACCGCGCCGCCCCCGACGAGTGCCGCCGCGGGCTGGGCCACGC
>JBAQGP010000078.1:0-3364 GCA_049287845.1 Solirubrobacteraceae bacterium
GGCGTAGGATCGCCAGAGCACTCACATGGCCACCTCTACCTCCACCGAATCCAAGACCACGCGTCAGCGCGTCCCGGCCGCCGAGCGCCGGAACGCGCTGATCAGCGCGGCGGTCCACGAGTTCGCCCACGGCGGGCTGCACGGGACCCCGGTCGACAAGATCGCTCGCACCGTCGGTGTCGCTCAGCCGTACGTGTTCAGCCTGTTCGGCAGCAAGAAGGAGCTGTTCCTGGCGGCTGTCGAACGGGGCTTCGAGCGCGTGGCAGGCGTGTTCACCCGTGCGGCTGCGGAGTTCGACCCGGCCCTCGCGCTGCCCGACGCCACCGTGCTGACGGCGATGGGCAACGCCTACGTCGAGCTGCTCACGAGCGACCGCGACAACCTGATGATCCAGCACCAGGCCTACGCCGCCTGTGATGACGAGGAGATCCGGGACCACGTCCGCCACTGCTACGCCGAGCTGGTGGCGCATGTGGAGCGGCTGTCGGGCGCCGACCAGGAGGCGATCGACGACTTCTTCCGCTACGGCATGTGGCTCAACGTGGCCGCCGCCATGGAGGTCGCGGATCTGTCGGTGGGGTGTGAGTGGATGCGCGCCGAGCTGGCGGGCGAGGACTAACGCGGACGCGCCTCGGGGTGGCGCGGTAGACCGTCGTCCGGGATCGGCTCCCAGGCGGCGGCGTAGGCGGTGTACTGGCGGTAGGACGGCCGGATCCCGGGATCGCCGTCGACGGCGCCCAGGCGAACCCCGATCGAGTTCGGCGAGCGGCTGAACAGCGCCGAGCCGCAGTCTGCGCAGAAGAACTTGGCCGCGCCGCCCCCCGGTGGGTCCCACGCACGGACGCGGTCCTCGCCCTTGACGATCGCAAACGCGTCAGGCGTGGTGCGGCCGTTGACCGACGCCGCGGTCCCGGTGCGGCGCTGGCAGCGCGTGCAGTGGCAGTACATCGAGGCCTCGAACGGCTCGCTGACCTCGAAGCGGACCGCACCGCAGTTGCAGCCACCCGTGATGGGCAGGGTGACGTCGCCCGCGCTCATGCCGCCTCCATGACGAGGTCGCGCGCCGGGTCGATCCGCCAGCGCTCGGCGACCGTCACGAGGTGCTGGTCGAGCGTCCAGCGATCCGGCTGCTCCTCGCCGGTGTGCTGTGGGGAGGCGCCCTTGAGCGCCATGCGGCCGGTGTTATCGCCCAGTGTGCGGATCGTGTCCACGTCGCCGTTCGTCAGCCGCTGCTCTGCGGGGAGCGCGGCCAGCTCGGCGCGCTTGTCCTCGATGCTCTTGGCCTGCGCGCCGACCTCCTGGATGAGCGTCGGAGCGACGCACTGCACGGGTCTGTGGGCGAGGTTCCACTGGCAGGCGAGCTGAATCATGCTCAGTCCGGCGCGCTGCGCGATGGGGCGCATCCCGTCCAGCCGTTCGAGACCATCCTGGAGCCATCCCGCGGGTCTGAAGCCACGGTGGTCGCCGCGGGCCAACTCCTGGTCGGGGCGCAGGTCGTCGAAGAACAGCCCACCGTAGTCGACGACGCGGGTGATGACCTTGACATCGGCCGCCGCGGCGGCGTCGAGGCAGAGCTCGCCAGGCCACGGCTCCAGCGGGTTGAGGATGATCATCGCCCAGTCGATCACGGCGCCGAAGCGCTCCAGGCAGTCGATGAGGTCCAGAGTGAAGCCGTTGGCGGGCCCGGGCGCGACCCCGATCAGTCGCGTCAGCCCGGCGTCACGCAGCGCGGCCATCTCCTCCCAGACGCGCTCGCTGGTGTAGCCGGTCCGGTCGGGGTTGTGGAGCAGGAGCAGGTCAAAGCGATCCACGCCGCACCGCTCGAGGCTGCGCTCGGTGGCCATCTTCAGATAGTCGCCGTACTGGTCGGGACCGCGTAGCGCCGGGTCGGTGAAGCGGGGAAAACCCTTGGGCCCGTTGCGCTCGCCCTCGTAGAAGTCGTGCCCGACGGCTCCGACGACGCACATCGACTCGCGCGGCCGGCCCTCGATCGCCCGGCCGAGCATCCGGTCGGCATCGCCGGTCCCGTAGACGTCGGCGGTGATCACGGTGTCGATCTGCTCGTCCGGCGTCACCAAGGCGATGAAGCGCTCGTCGTCCACGGCCTCGCCGAAGTGCATGAACCGGCCGCCGCTCCACGTGCCGATCGCCACCCGTCCGGGATCGACATGCATGGGGGGCTGGACCATGCCCCGCAGTCTAGGGACCGGCCGCCAAAGGGCTCCGGCCCCCGGCGCCCGTTCAGACACGGCTGCGTTCCGCGGGCAGTCCCGCTTGCGTTGTCGTGATCACTAACGCTGGCGCCACCACCTCCCGCTGATCAGATCGTGGAACACGACCTCGTTGCGCCCGCAGGTGGTGACCACCTCCCAGTAGCGCCGCCGCAGCGGCTTCTCCGTCCACCAGCGGTCCTCGATCAGCCACGACTCCCGCACCGCGTCCACCTCCCGCTGGTCGACCAGGAGCGGTCGGCCTTCCGGGCCGGCGTTCACCGCCACCCGCTGCGGCACGGCGAGACGACGCGGGCCGGCCATCAGTGATTACACACTTTCCGTGTACGCCACATCATCGTGTAATGAGTTCAACTCTCGAAGGGCGCCAGCACCGCCCGTCGCTCGGGGAACCGCGAGTCTGGATCGACCTCGAGCACTCGCAGCGCGGCCTCGGGCCCGGCGGCCGCCCGGGCCTGGCGGATCGCCTCCCGCAGACGCGCCGTCCGCGCGGCAGCAGGATCCTCCAGCAGCGGCCGCTGGTCTGAGGCCAGCGGACCAAAGCGCTCGACCGCCAGCCGCAGCACCTCCGCCGGGGCCGGCATCTGCGCCAGGTGCGGCACCAGCGCCAACCGCATGCGCACCGCATCGGCCAGCGCCTCGCGGAACACCACCTGCTCACGCCAGGTCCCGCCCTGCTCCACCAGCTTGGCGGAGATGACGACCGATCGCAGCGTCCGCCCGCGCCGCTCCCGGCGCGCCAGCAAACGGTCGATCAGCAGACCCAGGCCCCGCTCCAACTGGATCCCGGACGCGGCTTCGGGCAGCTCGAGCGCCTCGCGCAGGAATTCGCTGGCCGGGCGGGGGATGAGCGCACTGTCACCCCCCTGCGCGAGCTCGTAGGCGAGCAGTCCCGGCTTGCCGAAGCGATCGGCCAGCGCGGCGAGGGGCAGCGCCGCGAGCTCACCGAGCGTCCTGATCCCCAGCCGCTCGAGAGCCGCGGGGAGGTCGGCGAGAGCAGGGCGGGCGCGCAGCAGCGCAACGGGCAACGGGGCGAGATATGCGCGCGCCAGCTCGCGGCCCTGCGCCCCCCCGAGCCCTTCCAACCCACGATGCCCATCCAACCCGCCGCGCCCAGCCGACCCGACGTGCCC
>JBAQGP010000079.1:0-3334 GCA_049287845.1 Solirubrobacteraceae bacterium
GTGCGGGCCGCGGCCTAACCCTGCTCGCCGGGTCTCGGCCCCCGAGGCGTACGAGTATGTCACCGGAGGCGTCATGGTGTCCTGTCTGCGCGGCCGGAGCCCACGTTGCAACCCGGAGGTCAGCGCCCGTGCCGAGGTGCGCGCGACCAGGAGCCGGTGAGTCAGGCTCGTCGCGGTCGCGCTGAAGATCGCCAGGCCCATGCGCCTCCAACGGTCCAGGACGTGCTGATCCGTGCCCGAGCTGCGTCCCGCCCGCGATGATCGGCGAGCGCGTACATCGCACTCCGGACTCGCGGATAGGTACCTGGCCGATCAGACGAGCGCGTTGCTCCCTGAGCTCACCTGTTCTCGCGGCGCGACCGCTTGGTGTCCTCCTGCAGGAGGAGATAGCGCCGGCGCAGCCATACGTCGCTGGTCTGCTGCGCGACCCGGACCGGCAGGCTGCTGGTACTGTCGAGCACGAAGGGCTTCGATCGCAACACGCAGTTCGGAGTCTTTTAGAGCCACGGGCGCGAAACACCGGCGCGGGCCGCGACGCTCTGGAAGGCGACCGGACTCCGTCACGGTCAAGCCCGATCAGCGCCTCTTAGACGTGCGTCCGCGCGGCCTGTCGCTTGCGCTGAGCAGCGGCCGCCCGCGGCGACGCGTCAGACGCCATCGCCGGCTTCCGGTGCCAAGAGCGACTAGCCCTCGATGACGCGCACGAGGTTCCGCTGATTTGCTCGCTCATCTCGCGTCTGCGCGCCGAGCCTGCGGCGACAGCCTCCTCGATCCCGGCAGCGCGTCAACCATCGCTCTTCGACGACCGGCTCCGCCAGAGATTTCTCGGTCTCTCACGATCCTGTTTCCGATCCACCCACCTCCAGTCAGCGTGGCGGTAACCGCTCGGCAGCGTCAGCACCAACAAGTCCCCGGAGAGGCCGCGCCCGACGGCCACACATCCCAGCTCGCCTACGGCTCGCCGGTCTCGCGGACGTCGGGATTGTCCCACCAGCCACACGTACCCAGCTCCTACGGATAACTCGTCGTCAACAGAGCGAACGGAGACTTCACACGCCTCTTGACCCTCGTTGCGTACACCGCACCGGCACCTACGGATTACATACGACTCAACTACACACTTCAAGAGCGTCCGCTCATCGTTGGTCGATGAGACGCCGCCGGCGTCAGCGCCGGACACCCGCGATGGGTGCTGCGGGCGTCCGCTCGTCGATCTGTATCTGCGACGAGACAAGCCTTCCGGACGGGCCGGGCTGGCACATGAGTAGTCACGATGCTGTCCGACAGAAGCGGGTCCGCTACTCCATAGGGCCATCGTTATGGCGGGGTCGGTCGACAAAGGTCGGTCGACAACCTTCCTTGCGATGAGCGCATGGTTGTGCGATCATCGCAACGTGGATGACTTCGAGGTGCTCGCAGATGTCCTGCTGGCCGCTTCATCTTCCGGAGCGTTCGAGGACGAACAGGCCCTTACAGGCGGCGTCGGTGCGGGGGCGGGGGCGGAGCCGCAAGCGCCGGAGCGGCGGGCGCTCGTTGCTGAGAGGTTGCGGGCGACGGCGGAGGTCGTGGGTTTCTACGAACACGATCCGCTGCTCACGACGCTTGCTGGGCTACGACGCCAGCGCCACGATCTCGATGGCGCGATGCGCCGGCTGCTGGCCTACGGACGGGAGTTCACCCGGCCGCGGCCGTATCGGCTCGCTGACCTGGCGGATGCGGCGGGAATGTCGATCTCGGGGGTTCGCACGGCATACGACGCCGAGGAGATCGCGCAGGTGGCTGACGCGACTGGGCTCAAACCGTCAGCCAGCCAGTCGGCAACCGACCCACAGACGGGCTGAGCGCAATGATCCGGGTCGACCACGTCGGTGTTCCAGCGCGCAGCAGGCTTGACGCTGCCGGCTTGCTGGCGAGTCTCTTTGATCTTGACCGTGAGATCCCTGACGACGGTCGATTCGCCCGGCTACGAGTCAGTCCCGAGTTCACGATTGTGTTTTGACTCCGAGCAGATCCAGCCAACGCACGTCGCGTTCGTTATCGACGACGGCGCGTTTGACGCGATCCTCAGGCGGCTGCAGTCTCACGCAGTCGCCTACGGCAGCCAGCCAACCGACCCGACGAACGGTCGAATCGATCACCCGCTGTCCGAGCGCGGCCTTTTCTTCCAAACGCCCGACGCGCACGTGTTCGAGCTCATGACGTCAAATTCAGGTGAAGCATGACGTCGGCGGTCACCGTCGAGCCGCTGAAGCCCGCGACCCGCGGGCTGCTTTGCTGCAGTGCTGCCGCGGGGCCGCTGTTCGTCACCGTGTTCGTCCTCGAGGGGGCGCGGCGCCCGGACTACAACCCGCTGCGCCACCCGGTCAGCTCGCTGGCCCTCGGATCCCGAGGATGGGTGCAGGTCGCGAACTTCGCTGTGGCCGGGACGCTGTACCTCGCAGGCGCCGCCGGACTCATGCGCACACCCGACCCGATCCTGGGCACCCGACTCGGCCCAGCGCTACTCGTCGGGGTCGGCCTTGGGCTGCTGGGTTCGGCCGCGTTCTGCACCGACCCCGTCAGCGGCTACCCACCCGGAACACCCGACGCTCCCTCCGACCCGGCTGCAGCCAGAACCATGCACAACATCGCCGCGCTGCCGATCTTCCTCGGAATTCCAGCTGTGACGCTCGTGTGCGCCTGGCGATTCCACCAGGACGGCAGACGAGGCTGGGGGCTCTACTCCGCCGCCACCGGCGTGTCCACGCTGATCGGCATGGCACTGTTCGGCGCTGGCTTTAGTCAGGCATCCCCACGACTTACCGACCGTGCCGGACTGCTGCAGCGTGCCACCATCGCTACCGGATTCGGCTGGCTCACAGCACTATCAACACGAACACTCCGGCGCTCGTCCCGGTTGCGCTAACGCTCAACCATCCGATTGCCGCCGTCTGCTCAAGCGCCCCAACGCACCAGCCCCGACCCCGGTCCGGGCCGACGGTCACCCCACACGAGACCCGAAGTGCAACAAGAAGAGGCCCACCCGGCGCGTCTCAGACAACTGACAAATCACCAGAGGACATTTGCCCCTCGCTGTTCGCAGGAGGTTCCCATGTGAGACCCCGGCGGCCCCTGTCGGCAGTCCGGTGAAGCATCGGCTTCTGCGACGGGGGAGACCCGCTGTCCGCGCGTTGCAGGGCGTCGCCCAACCAGGGGAAGCCGCGTCGTGCCGCGAAAGCGGGTGTTCGCATCGACGGCTCGAAACAGCTCACTCTTCCGCATCCGCCTGGCGATGCAGGCCTCCGCCGACGTGCAGCCCTCTCTCTTGCTGCTCGTCCTTAACGCAAGCTGGCCC
>JBAQGP010000080.1:0-4156 GCA_049287845.1 Solirubrobacteraceae bacterium
TCGGGGCCCCTACGGCGTGGCGACTTGGACGGCGCGGATGGAAAGCTGGCTCGCCGCCGAGTTCGCCGAGCTGGACCCGGAGGACCGCTGGTATGTGGGCCGGCCCCTGCTGGTCAACGAGAACGACTACGAGCTGCGCCTCAACAACGGCGACACCGGCGTGGTCGTGTCGCTGGGGGACGGCCGGGTGGCCTGCGCGTTCGCCCGCGGCGAGGAGACGATCGAGCACAGCCCCAGCCGGCTCGGGGCGGTCGACACGGTCTACGCGATGACCGTGCACAAGAGCCAGGGCTCGCAGTTTGAGAGCGCCGCGGTGCTCCTCCCCTCGGCGGAGTCACGCATCCTCACGCGCGAGCTGCTCTACACCGCGGCCACCCGGGCCCAGCGGCGGCTGATCCTGGCCGGGACCGAGGAGAGCGTGCGCGCCGCAGTGGCGCGCCCGGTCGCTCGCGCGTCCGGGCTGGGCCGGCGGCTCTGGGGCGACCTCCCCGCCTGAGAGCGCTCACAGTCGCGTGTTTGGGCCGGATTCAGCGGGTAGCGAGCCTGTGACGGACGCTATGACACGGTGCCGGCGGCAGGCGATGGCCAGACGTTGATCCGGGGCCCGGCCGGCCGAACGAGAGAGGGGTTGGGCATGGAGCAGAACAGCAGCACCGAGACCCGGCCGGGCGAGGACGGGGAGGGCTTTCGCAACGCATTTCGCTGGGACATCATCCGTTCCACGCCGCGCTACGCCTACCTGGTGGCGGGGGTGGCGGCCATCGGCGGGATGCTGTTCGGTTACGACATCGGTGTCATCTCCGGGGCCGAGAACCTGCTCAAGGCCAAGTGGCACCTGAGCGCGGGCAGCGAGGAGCTGGCGGTCTCGGCGGTCCTCATCGGCGCCATCGCCGGTGGCGTCTTCGCCGGCAAGCTGGCCGACGCGATCAGCCGGCGCTACGCCCTCATGGCGCTGGCCTTCGTGTACGCGATCGGCGCCGTGGCCACCGCGCTGGCGCCGAGCCTCGTGGTGTTCATCATCTTCCGGATCGTCGTCGGAGTCGCCGTGGGCGCCTCGTCGATGATCGTCCCCACCTACATCGCCGAGCTCGCGCCCCGCCAGATCCGCGGCGGGCTGGTCATCCTCCAGCAGCTGGCGATCTCGGCCGGGATCTTCATCTCCTACGTCCTTGACTACGTCTTCTTCTCCGCGGGTTGGGGGTGGCGTCCGATGTTCGCGGCCGCGGTCATCCCGGGCATCGCGCTGGGCGTCGGCATGCTCTACATGACCCACACCCCGCGCTGGCTGGCCATGCAGGGACGCTGGGAGGAGGCCGAGCGGGTCATGCAGCGCGTCAACCCGGAGGCCAAGGAAGACGAGATGGAGTTGCTGCACAAGGACCTCAAGGACACCGAGCGCGGCTCCCTGCGCGAGCTGCTGTCGCCCGGCGTCCGCGGCGCCCTGATCGCCGGCGTGGGTCTGGCCGCGCTCCAGCAGTTCGTCGGGCCCAACACCGTTCTCTTCTACGGCCCGACGATCTTCGGCTACGCGGGCATCTCGGCGGGCTCCGGTGGTCTCACGGCCGAGATCCTGGTGGGTGCGGTGCTGGTTGTCTGCGTGTTGCCGACGATCGTCCTCGTCGACATGGTCGGACGCAAGAAGCTCTTCTACTTCGGGCTGACCGGCATGGGCAGCATGCTCGTGCTGCTGGGGCTCGCCTTCCACTCCGGCGCGGCGAGCTGGGGCCTGGGCGTGCTGGCCATCCTGCTCGTCTACATCGGCTGCTACTCGCTGTCGATCTCCCCGCTGTTCTGGCTCATGACCGCGGAGCTGTACCCCAACCGTCTGCGCGGCATCGGGGCGAGCACCGCGACGGTGGCCAACTGGTCGGCCAACCTGCTCATCTCGGTCACGTTCCTCTCCGCGGTCACTGCCCTGGGCAAGGACGTGGTGTTCTGGATCTACGCCGCGTTCGCGGCGCTGGGCATCGTCTTCGTGCGCTTCTGCGTCCCGGAGACAAAGGGCCACTCGCTCGAGGACATCGATCACTACTGGAACAACGGCCGCCGCTGGCCGGAGCGCGAGGGCCGCTCGGGCGACTCAGACCGCTCGGGGTCCGGGACGCGGACGAGGCCGCTCGCGCACTCCGGACACAAGGCCACGTAGCGCACGGCCTCATAGCTCCAGCGCGCACCGCACCCCGCGCACCGGTAGGTGTCCTCGGCGGCGGCGACCCGCGCGCTCCTCATGACTCGGCCTCGTCGGGTTCGGGCTCGATGAGGCCGCGCGCCGCCGCCCAGTGGGTGACCTCGTGGCGGGAGCTGAGCTGGAGCTTGCGCAGGACCGCGCCGACATGGGACTCCACGGTGCGCGCGCTGATGCCCAGCCGCACGCCGATCTGCTTGTAGGCATAACCGCGCGCGAGGTGGTGCAGGACCTCACGCTCGCGCGCGGTGAGCGACTCCAGGCCGGGCTCGGACGCCTCCGCCTGGACCGGGGTGCTGAAGGCCTGCAGGACGAACGCAGCCAGCCGGGGACTGAAGTACGCGTCCCCGGCCGCCACGCGGTCGATCGCGGCCACCAGCTCCTCGGTGTCGATCGTCTTGGTCACGTAGCCCAGCGCGCCGGCCTGGATCATCGGAACCACATCGGCGGCGGCGTCGGACACCGACAGCGCCAGCACGGCAGGCGGCCGCCCCTCCCCGGCCACCGCGGCCAGGCCCTCGAGCACCGCCACGCCTCCGCCGTCGGGGAGATGCACATCCAGGAGGACCACGTCGGGCCGGGTCGTGGCGATGACCGCGAGCGCCCGGGCCGGATCCGGGGCCTCGCCGACGATCTCGCAGTGGGCGGCAAGCTCGGCCTTGACCCCGGCGCGGAAGAGGTGGTGGTCGTCGACCACGACGATGCGGCGCCGCGCCGGCACCGGCGCGCCCGGCGTCTGGGAACTCATCGCCCGCCCCCGTGTGGACCCAGGAGGAGCGCCACCTCGGTGCCCTCGCCGGGCGTCGAGTCGATCGTCGCGCGGCCCCCGATGACCGCCATCCGGCCGACCATCGCGTCGCGGATGCCGCGGCGTTCGCTGCCCACCTCGTCGGGGATGAACCCGGGGCCCGTGTCGCGGACGAACACCTCGGCGCGGTCACGGCCGATCTCACAGAACATGTAGACCGGAGCGCCCGGGGCGTGGCGGCCGGCGTTGCGCAGCGCCTCGCGCGCAGCGGCGACCAGCGCCTCGCCCTTGCCATCCAGAGGCCGGTCACCGATCGCAGTCAGCTCGACGGTCATTCGGTACTCCTCCTCCACCTCGGCCACGATCTCGCGCAGTGCCGCGGAAAGGGTCTCCGAGGCGAGCTCCGATTCGCCGGCCATCCAGGCACGCAGCGCGTGCTCCTGACGGCGGGCAAGACGGACCACAGCTGCCGGGTCGTGGGCCTGGCGCTGCACCAACGCGAGCGTCTGCAGCACCGAGTCATGCAGATGGGCGGCGAAGCGCTGGCGCTCCTCCTCCCGCGCGCGGCCCGCCTTGTCCCGGTCAAGGCGCATCAGCGACCCGACGAGCAGCGGGCTGCCGATGAGGATCGCGGCGCCCCCCGCGACGCCGATGAAGGCGAGCGCCTGCAGGAGTCCGTGGCCCACCACGAGCTGATCGGCAAGGCCGATCGCCAGGACCGCGGCCAGCACGATGAGGAGCACGCCGGGCACCATCCGCCAGCTGATCGAGGCCTGCCGGCTCGGCGCCTCGGTGAGGATTCGCCACGGGGCCCGGCGAGCGGGCGTCAGCGGGGAGATGCCGAGCCTGAGCCTCGCCGCATCGGCCACCAGCACCAGGCCGCCGCCCGCGGCCAGTACCGCGACCACCAAGGGCAGCAGCGAAAGATGCCCGACCCGCCAGGGCCAGCCGGTCCCCGGAAAGGCGCGGAGGGAGAGATACCGTCCGAACACGAACGGATAAGGAATCCCGTTTCGCGGCCCCAGACCGACGAGGCCGTCGGGCACCTGGCTGGCCTGTCGCACCCCGGCATCCAGCCACAGCGCCGCCAGGCCCAGGAACACGCCGACCAGCAGCAGGCTCGGATGGCGTGCCAGCACGCGCACGCCGGCGGGCAAGACGATGGCCGCGGTGATCAGAACGCCGATCACGCCCGCGGCCACCGCCACCGCGCGGGGCATCCC
>JBAQGP010000081.1:0-1881 GCA_049287845.1 Solirubrobacteraceae bacterium
ATCCTGCACCTCGGCTCCCCGCCCGCGCACACCGACCCGTCCTGGCTGTCCTATCTGCTCTGCTGCCCGTTGCCGGCGACGCTCGCCGTCCACATCACCGTCGGTGCGCGCGCCCGCGAGCAGGCGCGCCAGCGCCGACGGTGGAAGCGGCTCAGGGCGGCGGCCCTGTACAAGGAGCGCCGCGACCGCGTCGTCGGGTCAGACGAGCAGGAGGCCCTCGAGGAGGCCGCCGCCGTCGACGCTGAGCTGGCCGCCGAGATCGGCGCCAGCGTCTACCGCGTCGGTGTCTACTGCTCGATCCGCGACCCCGGCGGCCGCGTCGAGCGCTTTCAGCGGACGGTCAAGCAGACCGCCGCGGAGTTCCACGCCCTGACCAACGCGCGCGTGATCCGCGGGCGCCGGCTGAACCTGCCGGGGTTCACGTCGACGCTGCCGCTCGGCGTCGACGCGCTGCGCGCCACTCGCAGCTACGCGCAGCGCAACATCGCGCACTGCGTCGCGTTGACCTCGAGCCGGTGCGGGTCGCCCGGCGGGATCGTCGTCGGCACCGCCGATCCCGGCGGCACACTGGAGCGCGCCGACGCCTTTGATCCTGTGCACCCGCGGCGGGTGACGCTGATCATCGGCCCCTCCGGGGGCGGCAAGACGGTGCTAACCAACGCGCTGTCGGCCCGCTACCTGGCCCAGGGCGGCCGCAGCTTCATCCTCGATCGCAGTTCAACGCCAGATGAGCACGGCAACACGCAGGGCACCGGCCACTACGACACGCTCGCGTCGCTGATCCCCGGCTCCCGTCGCGTGCAGGTCGGCCACGCCGACGGGGACGTGATCTGCCCGTGGGATGTCACTGACCCCGCTCGCGTCCCGACGCACAAGACCGAGCTACTACTCGCGGTGCACGCGCTCTTGATCGGGCACGCCCACGACCCCGCGGGCCGCGTGCGAACCCTGGACTCCGATGAGGAGACGCTGATCCGCACCGGCATCGAGGCCGCCTACGCCCGCGCGGTCGCCACCGGCCAGCGCCCCCGCGAGCAGCTGCTCATCGACGCCCTCTCAGACCGCGCCACCCACGGCCGGTTGACCGGCGCCAACGCCGACCGGCTGCAGTCACTGCTGTTGCGTCTAGAGCCCTACGCCCAGCACGGCTCGCTGGCGCACATCGCCGATCAGGCCACCACCGTCCCCGCCGATACGCCCCTGACGCTATTCGATTTCACCGGCCTGTCAGAGCGGCTGACGCCGGCGCTGATGCTGGCCACCGTCGAATACGTCGAGCGCCAGGTGCAGCGGCTGCGCCGCGCCCGCGTCGACGGGCGCCTGGACCACCTCGGCGCGTGGGCGGGCAAATGCCAGCTGATCGTCGAGGAAGGCTGGGCGCTGACCCAGTCCCCGGCGGCGGGGGCGTGGCTGAACGAGTACGCGCGCCGCTCGCGGCACTACGCGCTGTGGCTCATGTTCGTCTCCCAGCACTTCCGCGACCTAGCCAACGAACAGGGCCGCGCGTTGCTGGCCAACGGCGCCCTCTCGTTCTGCCTGCCCAACGACCGCGACGACCTCGAGCACGCCCGCGAGCCGCTCGGACTGTCAGACACCGACATCGCCCAGATCCAGCAGCTGCCCAAGCAGCAGGGCGTCTACTCCACCGTGTACATGGTCTCCGCCCGCGGCCGCGGCGCCGTCCGCGTCGCGCTCGGCGACCTGGAGTACTGGATCTGCTCCTCAGATCCCGAGCACGACCAGCCCCGCCGCGCCGCCGCACTACGCGACGCCGACGGCGACCCCTGGCAGGCGCTGGCGCTGCTGTGCACACCGTCGTGGCACGAGAGCTACCGCCACGCGCACGGAGGCGTCGCATGACCCCCGCTCACACCATTCCGG
>JBAQGP010000082.1:0-7486 GCA_049287845.1 Solirubrobacteraceae bacterium
GTGCATGACGGCGTTGAGCAGCAGCGCGCCGCGGGCGCGCGAGAGCGGCTCCACCATCGCACGCAGCCGGCGCGCGAGCTCGTCCTCGTCGGCTCCCGGCCTGTACCCGAACACCGCGCGCAGGATCACCCGCAGCGTCAGCGACTGCATGCTTGCAAGCAGCGTGAACGGTTCGCCCACGGGCCACCGGTCGATCTCGGCATCGGCGCACGCCCGCATCGTGTCGACGTGGGCCAGCATCCGCCTGCCGTGAAACGGCGGCAGCAGCAGCCGGCGATGGCGCAGGTGCTCGGCACCGTCGAGCAGCAGGACTGACCGCTGGCCGACGATGGGGCCCAGGAGCGCGTTGGCCTCCCCGGCATGCAGACCGTCGGCCGAGCCCTGGAAGAGCTCCTTGACCGCGCCGGGATCGAACAGCATCACGAACCGCTGGTCGAACAGCGTCCCCATGGTCACGATGTCGCCGTAGCGGCGCCGGCACCACTCCAGATACCGGACGCCGCCCACCATGAAGCCCAGCGTCTGCAGCCAGCGCGGGAACCGGGGGCCGGGAGGGAGGGGCGAGGTGGGCGGCGGCGGGCCGAGTGTCGTCATCGCCACCGATCGTGTCAGACGCGCATGCTCGGCTCGCGGCGTCAGCGCGTCTGCTGGGACTGCGACGCGGCGGCCTTGGCGCCGAGGTCGGCGAGCGTCAGCGGATGGGCGGGTGGCGCGTCGAGCACCCGCCGGCGGGTCACGTGCAGATCGGTGCCGACATGCAGCAGCTCGCCCGAGTCCAGCGGGCTCCACGCGCCGTCCTCGTCCATCCGCTCGGTGGCGACGATCACGGCCGGATGGTCGGCCAGGTCGCCGGAGTGGACCCGGATCCGGCCGCGCGGACTCGAGTGCTCCAGGTGACGACCGCCCGCCGCGCCGCCCGCGGCGCGCTCGAGAACCAGCAGGTCGTGAGTGTCGGGATAGCGCAGCGCCCACAGCTCCTGCGCGGTGATGAGCACGCAGTTCAAAGCGAACACCGGCAGGTTCTCGGCCACCCAGCGCGCGGCGGCGGCGATGCCCTCGCCGACATCCCCGGTGCGCCGCGCCTCGCGGGTGATGAGGGCGAAGAAGCGCTCGGAGTCGGTCTCGCCTCCGACCAGGGACATCGCGTCGCCCAGTTCGTCTCCGAGCCGGTCCAGGCCCTCGATCACGCCGTTGTGGGCGAACAGCCGCCCGTCCTGCGCGAACGGGTGGGTGTTGCGCGCGGACAGGTCGCCGGTGGAGGCGTAGCGGACGTGGGCCACGAATGTGCGCGAGGTCACCTTCCGGGCCTCGCGCGCGAACTCCCGGTCCTCGTAGGCGGCGACGGGCTGCTTGGACACGATGGGCCGTCCGTCCTCGTCATAGTGGCCCAGCCCGGTCCCGTCAGGCTCGCGGCGGCTCTGCGCCGAGAGCGAGTTGGGCGCCTCCAGCAGCCAGAAGGTGGCGTGGAGGCGTTCCCGGCCTCCGCTCATCGCGAACAGGCGGCACATGACGGCGACAGTAGCTGTCAAAGTAATTTCAAGGTCCCCTGCGATCTTGGTCACGTCCCACGGAAAGGCGGACCGATCATGAGATTCCTGCGCACAGCATCCACACACCGGCTACTGGCCCTCGTCGGCGTGCTCGTCGTGGCCATCGCCGCCGGCACGGCGATCGCCGTCGCGGCCACCGGCAACGGCCCCGCGCCGCGGGCCAAGCCGCTTGCTCTGGCGGTCCACGATGCTCTGGCGGCGGCGCCCGTCACGGGGATCACCGCCGATGTCAGCTTCACCAACAACCTGATCAGCTCAGACGCCCTGCCCGGAGAGGCCTCCGATCCGCTCCTGCAGGGAACGCGCCATGGCCGCGTGTGGCTCTCTGACGACGGTCGCCTGCGCATCGAGCTCCAGGGCGACAACGGGGACGCCAACCTCGTCGTCAACAAGGACTCCTTCTGGATCTCCGATCCGATGCAGAGCACGGTCTATGAGGGCACGCTGCCCGCGAGCCCGGCCGAGAAGGCGGGCACGGCCAAGGCCGCCGCGCACGGCGTCCCGACGGTCGCCGACATCCAGTCGCATATCAGCAGGCTGATCAAGAGCGTCGACCTCAGCGGGGTGGCGACCTCAAACCCGCGTGACGTCGCCGGACGGCCTGCCTACTCGGTCTGGGTGTCGCCCAAGCACTCCGGCGGGCTGCTGGGCCGGGCGCAGCTGGCCTGGGACGCGGTCACCGGCGTTCCGCTGCGCGTGGCCGTCTACGCCCGTGGCAGCGACACCCCGGTGCTGGCACTCACCGCCACCAATATCTCCTACGGACCGGTCTCCGCCGGAGACCTCGATATCCAGCCGCCCGCGGGCGACAAGGTGGTCAAGGTCTCGACCGCCGGCATGCACGGGATGGCATCACGCACAGCGCCTGCGGCGCGCGCTCACGCCAAGCACGCCCAGGTCAGCGGCCTCGCCGCGGTGGCCGGACACGTGCCCTTCACCCTGGCTGCGCCCCCGGCGCTCGCGGGCCTGCCCCGTCAGAACACCACCCTGCTGGACTGGGGCGGCAAGCCCGCCGCGCTGGTCAGCTACGGGGAGGGCCTGGGCGGGATCGCGGTGATCGAGCAGAGTGCCTCCGCGCAATCGGCGGCGCCGAGCAGCTCTGGTTCTGACCACGGCGGCCTGAACCTCCCGTCGGTGTCGATCAACGGCGCCACCGGCCAGGAGCTCGCCACCCCACTCGGGACCGTGGTGCGCTTCACCCGGGGCGGCGTGGCCTACACGGTGCTCGGCTCGGTGACTCCCTACGCGGCGGAGACCGCGTCGCGGGCGCTGACGAAATCCGCTCCGTGACGGACGGCGCCGTCACCTCGGTCCACGGTGCGGCAACGGCGGGCGCCGATGCCGCGCCGCCACCGATCGAGGTGCGCGGACTGGTCAAGCGCTACGGCGAGCTGACCGCCGTCGGCGGTGTCGATCTCACGGTGCAGACCGGCGATGTCTACGGTTACCTCGGGCCCAACGGCGCGGGTAAGACGACGTCGCTGCGGATGATGCTCGGGCTCATCCGCCCGACCGAGGGAACGGTGCGGCTGTTCGGCCGTGACCCGACGGAGAGCGTCCGGGCCCTGGCGGGCGTGGCCGGCTTCGTCGAGGCGCCGACGTTCTACCCGTACCTCAACGCGCGCAAGAACCTCGAGATGCTCGCCGCCTACGACGGCGGCGGCGCACCCGGGCGCATCGACCAGGCGCTGGACACGGTGGAGCTCACCGGTCGCCAGCGCGACAGGGTGGGCGGCTACTCGCACGGCATGCGCCAGCGACTGGGGATCGCCGCCGCGCTGCTGCGCGATCCCAAGCTTCTGCTGCTCGACGAGCCCGCCACTGGCCTTGACCCCGCAGGGATGCGCGACATGCGCCTGCTCATCCGGCGCCTGGCCGAGCAGGGCATGACCGTGCTGCTCTCCAGCCATCTGCTCACGGAGGTCGAGGACGTCTGCAACCGGGTGGCGATCGTGCGTCAGGGCCGGATCGTCTACGAGGGCGAGATCGCGGAGCTCAAGCGCGGAGCCGGCACGCGCTACTGGCTGCAGACGATCGACGACGACCGCGCCCTGGCGGTGTGCCAGGCCCAGCCGGGGATCGCCGACGTCAGCACCGATCACGCGCGGATCTCGTTCACCGCCGATGAGGAC
This sequence comes from Solirubrobacteraceae bacterium, assembly GCA_049287845.1. Lineage (GTDB taxonomy): Bacteria > Actinomycetota > Thermoleophilia > Solirubrobacterales > Solirubrobacteraceae > Palsa-465. Next base: position 3,683 of record JBAQGP010000082.1, read on the forward strand.
GCCGTGGGCGCGCTGTCGCAGGCGCTGGTGGAGTCCGGCGCGCTCATCCACGCGATGGCGCCCCAGACGGTCACCCTCGAGGACCTGTTCTTCAGATTGACCGAGGGCGACGGCGTCCTGCCCTCCGACGTGGCGGCCCCCGTGGCGCCGCCGGCCGAGCCCGCCGGGGCTCCCGAGGGCCAGCGCTGATGCCCGGCGTCGGCACCGTCTATCGCTGGGAGCTGTTCAAGCTCCGCCACCAGAAGCGCACCTACCTCGGCCTCGGCGCGGCCATCATCGTCCCGGTCCTGTTCGTGCTGGCCATCCACCTGCGCCACCACCACGACCGGGGCGGCGGGTTTGCCTTCTCGGACTACCTGGACCGCAGCGGCCTCGCTGTACCGCTGGTCATCCTGCTGTTCGGCGCGGTGTGGATGTTCCCGCTCATCACCGCGTTGGTCGCCGGCGACATCTTCGCCTCCGAGGACCACAACGGCACGCTGAAGACGATCTTCACCCGGTCGCTGGAGCGCTGGCAGCTGTTCGCGGGAAAGACCCTGGCGGCCGCCACCTACGCGGTGACCGCGATCCTGCTCTGCGGCACCGTGGCGGTGCTGGCCGGGACCGTCCAGTCGGGCTTCAACTCGCTGCAGAGCCTCTCGGGGACGATCGTGTCGGCTCCCAAGGCGCTGGAGCTCGTGTACGTCAGCCTGCTCGTCTACCTCATCCCGATCGCCGCCATCGTCTGCATCGGGCTCCTGCTGTCATCGGTGACGCGCAACAGTGCCGCCGCGGTGGTGGGACCGCTGATGGTCTCCCTGCTCATCCAGCTGATCGGGATCCTGCCGGGGCTCGGGTCGCTTCAGCCCTACCTGCTCTCCACGCAGTTCAACGCCTGGCAGGGGCTGTTGCGCACGCCCACCGACTGGGAGCCGATCGTACGCGCCGCCTGGGTGTGCGCGCTGTACGGGATCCCGGCCATCGGCGCGGCGTTCCTGGTCTTCATCCGTCGCGACGTCGCCGGTGGCTGAGCCGCCGCTCGACGCCGACCGGGTGCTCGTCGTCGACGACGACCCTCCGCTGCAACGAATGCTCACGCGCACGCTCTCGGCCGAGGGGTTCGCGGTCACGGTGGCGGGCGACGGCGGCGCCGCGCTGGCCGCCGCCGAGCGGTTCGCCCCCGACGTGATCGTGCTCGATGTGGCCATGCCGACGCTCGACGGGCTGGCGGTGTGCCGGCGCCTGCGGAGCAAGGGGCTGCCCACGCCGATCCTCATGCTCACCGCGCGCGACGCGGTGCAGGACCGCGTCGCCGGGCTGGAGGCCGGCGCCGACGACTACCTGGTCAAGCCGTTCGCGGTGGAGGAGCTGGTGGCGCGGCTGCGGGCGCTGACCCGGCGCGGCCAGGTGTCGGACTCTCTGGCCTACGCCGATCTCAGCCTTGACCTGGCGGGACGGACGGCCACCCGCGGCGGCCGTGCCCTCGAGCTCACCGGCCGCGAGGTGGCGTTGCTGGAGTTGCTGCTGCGCCAGCCCGGCCGCGTCGTCACCCGCGAGCGGGCGCTGGACGAGATCTGGGACGACGCCGCCGAGGCCAACGTCGTGGACCGCTACGTCACCCGTCTGCGCCGCAAGCTGGGGGATCCGCCGCTGATCCGGACGTTGCGAGGCACGGGGTTCGTGCTGCGGGCCTAAGCGGTGCCGAGCACGCTGTAGACGCTCTCCTGCGGCATGGGCTGGCTGAACAGGTAGCCCTGGGCGCCGTCGCACCCGAGACGGCGCACGTGGGCCAGCTGGTCGTCGGTCTCGACGCCCTCGGCGACCACCTTGAGCCCGAGCGCGTGCCCCAGCTCGACGGCGTCGCTGACCGGTTGGACGTCGCTCTCCGAGCGGCCCAGCCGCGATACGAGCGTCGTGTCGATCTTGAGGACGTGAACCGGCAGCTCCGACAGCGCGATCGACGAGGAGGTGCCGGTGCCGAAATCGTCGATGGCCAGTGTGATCCCCAGCTCGTTGAGCGCCGCGAGCTGTCGCAGGGCGAGCTCAGGGGCGGCCTCCAGCGCCCCTTCGGCCACCTCCAGGCACAGGACGCTGGGGTCGTGGCCGCCGTCGCGGATCGCCGCGGCGATGTGCTCGACGAGGTCGGAGTCGCTCAGCTGCCGCGCCGACAGGTTGACGGAGATCGTCACCCCCGGACGCGACTCGCGCCAGCGCTCCACCTGCTCGAGCGCCTGATGGATCACCCACTCGCCAATGGGGACGATCAGCCCGGTTTCCTCGGCGATCGACATGAACTCGATCGGCTCCATCAGCCCCAGCTCGGGGTGCTCCCAGCGCACGAGCGCCTCGAACCCGTCCAGACCGGTCTCGCCGTTGAACGAGACCCGCGGCTGGTAGTGGACGCGCAGCTGAGACCGCTCGAGCGCCTGGCGCAGCTCGCGCTCCAGGTGCGAGCGCGGCCCGGGCAGCCGGGCCATGACGTCCTCGAAGACCTCGAAGCGATCGCCGCCCGACTCCTTGGCCCGGTACATGGCGGTATCGGCCTGGCGGATGACGTCGTCGATCTCCTCCTCGGGGTCGGTGACGATGTAGACGCCGATGCTGATGGAGACCGTGCGCTGCTCTCCGCCGAGGGTGAGCGGGAGGCTCGCCGACCGGGTGACGCGCTGGGCGACGAGCGCGGCCTCCTCCTCGCTGCCGAGGCCCTCGAAGAGAAAGGTGAATTCGTCGCCGCCGAAGCGGGCGACCGTGTCCATCGGGCGCAGCATGCCGCGGAAGCGGTCGGCGAGCACCATCAGCAGCCGGTCGCCGGCGCCGTGCCCGAGCGTGTCGTTGATCTGCTTGAAACCGTCGACGTCCAGGAAGAGCACCACCACCGGGCTGCTGGTGCGGCGGCTGCGATCGAGCGCACCGCGCAGGCGGTCCAGGAACAGGGCGCGGTTGGGCAGCGCGGTGAGGGGGTCGTGCAGGGCCTGGAGCGCCAGCGCCGCCTCGCTGCGCTTGCGCTCGACGGCATAGGTCAGCGCCCGCGCCAGCCGCGAGGCGTTGAGCTCGGATCTCACCAGGAAGTCCTGGGCGCCGGCCCTGACCACGGCAGCGCCGACCTCCTCGTCGCCGCCGTCGGCCACGACGATGATCGGCGTCGCCGGCGACGCTGCGCTCAGCGCCTCGAGCGCCTCGAGCGCCTCGAGCCTCGGCTGCTCATGCACATCCAGCAGAACGCACGTCGCCCCGTGATCGGCCAGCTCCTGGACCGCATCGGCGACATGTTGGGTCTGACTGATCACCAGGCCACGGCTCCAGGCCGACCGCAGCATGTCTCCCAGCTCAAGCGCCGCCCGCGCGTCATCCTCCACCAGCAAGACTCGCGCGGGCCTGCCGGGCCCGTACAACTCCATCACCACCTTGCAAACCTCCGTGTTGCGTCCATGAACTTTAGCCGGAAAAGAGAGGTTTGACCATAAACACCAAGAAAATAAAGCTTTCGCCCTCAGGTTCGCTCTGAGACCGCTCCGTTCACTACGGGCACGAATCGTCGTTGCGGCAGCGGCGGCGATCCTGTCCGCGGTGGCGGTGCTCGCGGTCGTCACCGTGCTGCTGGTGGACCACGAGCTGCGGGCCTCGCTCGATACCGCGCTGCGCCAGCGCGCCCAGGAGGTGGCCGAGCTCGCCATCTCCACGCCCGCCGTGCTCACCTCCCCGGGCGCGCTGGAGAGCCCGAGCTCGGGCCGGCAGATCTCGGTCCAGGTGGTGGATCGCCGCGGCCGGATCGTCGGACGCTCGCTCAACCTCGGGGCGCGGGTGCTGCCCGAGGATGCGCTGGAG
>JBAQGP010000083.1:0-1856 GCA_049287845.1 Solirubrobacteraceae bacterium
GGGCCCGCAGCCGCAAGCGTGAGGCCGTCCTCGCCGATGTAGGGCGCATTCCCGCGGGCGATGTCGCCACCCGCGGGATCCTCGACCTTGATCACGTCTGCCCCGAGGCCGGCGAGGGCCAGCGTGCAGAAAGGCCCAGCCAGCGCCCGGGTGAGGTCGATGACCCGGACCCCGGCCAGCGGGCCGGCCGGAGGATCGGAGACGTATTTAGATTCCGCAGACACGGCGTCAGCCGACATACCTTCTCCTTTGCGTCAGTACGCGCTGCTCGATGAATGTCCCGATGAGCTCGATCAGGCGCTCCTCGCTCCATGTGCGGCGGTCCACGTTGTCGGCTTCGATGCAGAGCACCGGGATCCCAGCCTCCTCGAGGCTCTGCACGCTGAAGTAGTCCTCCTCCCCGAGGCTGACGACGCCGTCGACGCCGTGCAGCCGCGCCTCCTTCAGATGCCATGCCGCCGACCACGTGGGCATCCGCAGCTCCTCGCCGACGGGCACGAACCGCGCCGCCAGCGCCCGCAGCGGGTCGCGGTTCGCGAAGTACCGGGCGTAGCCGTCTGCGGCCAATCCGAGGTACATCGACCACACGAACACCGCCCCGTGTCGCTCCTGGAAGCGCTGGTAGAGACCGAGGCTCGACCACAGCCCGCGCCCCAGCCACATCAGTCGTACGCGCTCCCCCGGGCAGGCCGCGGCGCCGTCAGCGACGCGTTGCTGGACCTCCGCCCGCAGTTGCGCCGCGGCGTCCCGGGCCCACTCGCTGCCGCGGTGCCACTGCGGGATCATCACGGCGGCCATGGTTTCGGTGGCGCTGACCGGGGCGGGCGCGGTGCGCGCGACCAGGTCACGGGTGGCGCGATTGTGCTCCGCCTGCTCGTTGGCGAGCTTCATGATCTCGGCGAACCGCGTCTCGGAGAACCGGCGGCCGGTGGCGGTCTCAAGCGTCCGGATGAGGCCGATGAGCTCGTCGGTCAGCAGATCCAGCCGGGGGCGCGGCAGGAACTCGTCCCAACGCTCCGGCAGCTCCTCCCACCATCGCTCGGGGATGTCCAGCCGGGGGTCGACCGAGCGCTCGAGCGGATGAAAGACGGCGCCGGTGCGCTGGGCCCACACCTCGAAGAGATGCCGCATGCCGTCGCCGGACATCGCGGCCTGCAGGATCGTGGGCGTGGGCAGCCCGCCCCACGGCGCTCCTTCGGGATCACCGTCGAGCAACTCGCCGAGCGGCAGCGAGTTGTACTGCTCGTGGGTGTCCGGGTATCCCGCCTCGCGCAGCCGCTGCAGGTACGGCGGCCCCTTCTGCTTGGCGGCGATGATCGACGACCACCACTGCACGACAACGTATGGGATGTCCATCGCGCGGTAGATCTCGTGCGGCGAGTCGGCGCTGAGCACCGCGAACGGTTCCCCGTCCGCGACCCGCTCCTTGACTTCGGCAAACCAAGCGCGCTGGTGGCGCGTGAACTCACGCGTGCACTCAAGCTCCGGACTGCGCCGCAGACCGGCGGTCTCAGTCATCGCGCGACCGCCTCCTGCAGCTCCGCCGCCGCCTGCGCCAGCGCGTCGTCGCAGCGCCGCGCGTAGGGCAGGCGCACGCTGACGACCGGAACATGCTCGCCCAAGATGCCGCGCAGTGTTGCCGTCTCCCACTCTGGCGCCTCATCGTGCTCGAACATGACCTGGAGCACGCACTCGGCCTCCGTCGCCGCGACGCGGCGGGCGGTGTGGCCGACGCGCTCGCCCAGCCCGGCGCGGGCGGCGCCACGGGGGCTCAGGTGGTAGCGGTCGACGATGCCGTCCACCGGATCGGCGGTCTCGGTGGCCGCGCCGTGGCCGTCGTCGCCCCACTCGTGATC
>JBAQGP010000084.1:0-3726 GCA_049287845.1 Solirubrobacteraceae bacterium
AGGGTGAGCGCGCCCATCTTCTCCGCCAGCGTGGACGCGAACTGGTCGGCGACCGCGCCCGCGACGTGGAAGCGGTTGGCCGAGGTGCAGGCCTCGCCCATGTTGCGCATCTTGGCCAGCATGGCGCCGGTTACGGCGGCGTCGATGTCAGCGTCCTCGAAGACGATGAACGGGGCGTTGCCGCCCAGCTCCATCGAGAGGCGCAGCAGCGTGTCCGAGGCCTGGGCCATGAGCTTGCGGCCCACCTCGGTGGAGCCGGTGAAGGACATCTTGCGCAGCCGCTGATCGGCGATCAGCGGGCCCGTCGTCTCGGCCGACGACGAGGCGGTGATGAGGTTGAGCACGCCTCCGGGCAGCCCGGCCTCCTCCAGGATCTTGGCCAGCGCCAGCATCGACAGTGGCGTCTGCCCGGCGGGCTTGACCACCATCGTGCAGCCGGCGGCGACCGCCGGGCCGATCTTGCGCGTACCCATCGCCAGCGGGAAGTTCCAGGGGGTGATCATCAGGCAGGGGCCGACGGGCTGCTTCATCGTCAGCACCCGGCCGGCGCCGTTGGAGGCGAATGCGTAGCGGCCGTCGATGCGGACCGCCTCCTCCGAGAACCAGCGAAAGAACTCGGCGGCGTACGCGATCTCGCCCAGCGACTCCTTGATCGTCTTGCCCATCTCCAGCGTCATGAGGAGGGCGAGGTCGTCCTTGCGCTCGGTGATCATCTCGAAGGCGCGGCGCAGGATCTCGCCACGCTCGCGCGGCGCCATCGCGGCAAATTCGGGGCCGGCGTCGACGGCGGCGTCCAGTGCGGCCTTGGCATCGTCCACCGACGCGTCGGCGACCTCGCACAGCGGCTCTTCGGTGGAGGGGTCCTCGACGCTGAGGGTGCCCTTGGCACCGTCGCGCCACTCGCCGGCGATGTAGAGCTGCTTGGGGACCTGGTCGACGACCTGCTGTTCTTGGGAAGGGCTAATCGTGGTCATGCCGGTCACGCTACTACCCCCGGCCAGGCAGGACCTCCTGATGCCAGGACGTCCGACGTGAATGGCGAGGGCGCCGACCCTGTGCGGGTCGGCGCCCTGATGCCACTACATGCGTTCCGGCAGCGCGGATGCGGTCCTACGCGGCCGCCGGGTGCGGCGCCGGCTCCAGCGCCACGCCCAGCACCTCGTCGATGGTCATCGCGAAGTGGAAGGTCATCTCATCCCGGACCTCCTCGGGCACGTCGTCCAAGTCGCCCCGGTTGCGCTCCGGGAGCACGACGTCGGTCAGTCCCGCCGCATGCGCCGCCAGCACCTTCTGCTTGACGCCGCCGATCGGCAGCACCCGGCCCTGCAGTGTCACCTCGCCGGTCATACCGACGGTGTGCTTGACGGGCCGGTGTGACAGCAGCGAGGTGAGCGCGGTCACCATCGTCACGCCGGCGCTCGGGCCGTCCTTGGGGATGGCTCCGGCCGGGACGTGGACATGGAAGGCCTCGTCCTCGAACTGGGCGGGGTTGACCTCGAGTTCGCCTGCATGGCCGCGGACGTAGGAGAGCGCGATCTGCGCCGACTCCTTCATCACGTCGCCGAGCTGGCCGGTCAGGGTCAGCCCCGGCTTGCCCGGCATCGCCGTCGCCTCGACGAACAGGACGTCGCCGCCGGCGCCGGTGACCGCGAGGCCGGTGGCGACTCCCGGGACCGCGGTACGCACGGCTGACTCCTGGAAGTGGCGCTGCCTGCCCAGGGCATCCCGGACCGCGTCGACGTCGATCGTCACCGGCGCGCTTGCCTTGCCGGACGCGATCTTCGTCGCCGTCTTGCGCAGCAGCGTGCCCAGGTCGCGCTCGAGCTGGCGTACACCGGCCTCGCGCGTGTATTCGATGGTCACGAGCTGGAGCAGCTCATCGGACATCTCGACCTCGTCGGGCCGGAGGCCGTTGCGCTCCAGCTGGCGGGGCCACAGGTAGCCGCGGGCGATCGCGACCTTCTCGGAGGTGGTGTAGCCGTCGAAGCGGATGACCTCCATGCGGTCCAGCAGCGGGCCGGGAATGGTGTCGGCCACGTTGGCGGTGGCGATGAACATCACGCCTGACAGGTCCAGCTCCAGGTCGAGGTAATGGTCGCGGAACGAGTGGTTCTGCGCCGGGTCCAGCACCTCGAGCAGGGCGGCCGACGGATCACCGCGCCAGTCGGCGCCGACCTTGTCGACCTCGTCGAGCATGATCACCGGGTTCATCGTCCCGGCGTCGCGCAGGGCACGGACCAGCCGTCCCGGCAACGCGCCGATGTAGGTCCGCCGATGACCGCGGATCTCCGCCTCGTCACGGACGCCGCCCAGCGACATGCGCACGAACTTGCGCCCGGTCGCACGGGCGATGGACTCGCCGATGCTCGTCTTGCCGGTGCCGGGCGGTCCGATCAAGGTGAGGATGGCGCCGGAGCGCTTGTCCTCCGTGATGCCGCGATCGACCCGCAGCTTCTTGACCGCGATGTACTCGACGATCCGGTCCTTGACGTCCTCCAGGCCGGCGTGGTCCTGGTCCAGGATCTCGCGGGCGTGCTCGGGATCGAGCTTCTCCTCGGAGTTCTGAGACCACGGCACCGCGATCAGCCAATCCAGGTAGGCCCGGATCACGCTGGACTCGGCGCTCTGCTCGCCCATCTTCTCCAGCCGGCCGAGCTCCTTGTCGGCCTGCTCGCGAGCGTGCTCGGGCATCCCGGCCTCTTCGATCTTGGTGCGGTACTCCTCCACGATCGAGGCGTCGTCCTCGTCGAGCTCCTTGCGGATCGAGTCCATCTGCTTGCGCAGGAAGTACTCGCGCTGCTGCTTCTCGGCCCCGGACTCCACGTCGTCGCGGATGCGCTTGCGCACCTGGAGCTCGGCCAGCCGCTCGCGCTGGTAGCCCAGCGCCAGCTCCAGCCGCTCGGTGACGTCGAGGGTCTGCAGCAGCTTGACCTTCTGGTCGTAGTTCAGGTCCGGCGAGTAGCCGGAGGTGTCGGCGAGGGTGCCCGGCTCCTTGATGGAGCGCATGAAGCCGGCGATCCGGCCATCGTCGCCGCGGAGCTCGAGGATCTCCTCGACCACGGCGCGGTACTCGCGCTCCAGGTTGCGGGTCTTGCCGTCGACGGGGACGTCGTCGGGCCGCTCCTCGACCTCGACGAACAGCCGCCCGTCCGGGAGCGTCTGGGCGGCCCCCGCGACAGCGCGGTGCAGGCCCTGCAGCTCATAGGCGCGGCCGCCACCGGGCAGGCGCACGCGATTGGAGACCTCGGCGACCGTTCCGGTCGCCGCGAATTCGTGCTCGTGCCGGGGCACCAGCAGGACGCGCTCTTCATCGCCGGCGTCGATTGCCAGCGTGAGCGACATGCCCGGGAAGACAACGACGTCCTCCAGCGGGACCAGGAGAAGGCGACTCATCAAGTCTTCACTTTCAGTAGGTACTTACGAAGAATAAGTAGAAGAATACCACCGGGCGCGGTCGGCGGTGTGGTGGATCTCAGTCTCGGAGACTGAGATTATCAACGGAGCCTCGCCTCACGAACGGGCCGTATGGCTCATGGCGCGGCTCGCCTGTGCCCGCGCCCGATATCTGAGATGATCGAAGGCGATGCCACACAGCAGCCCACACGACGAAGAGCAGGCCCACGATGTGCTCGCCGCCGAGGAGTTCGGCATGCCCGCCCGGGACCCCGGGCTGCCGCGCGATTCGGCCCACGACGTGCTCGCCGCCGAGGAGTTCGCCCTTCCGGC
>JBAQGP010000085.1:0-2253 GCA_049287845.1 Solirubrobacteraceae bacterium
GTCCCGGTTGGGACAGAGGGTGAACACGGAGTCATCGGGCTTGACCGTGGGGGTGTCGCACACCGGGCAGCGGTCGGGTGGCCGGGGCGGCTCCGGCCGATCCTCGTGCTCGGCGACATGGGGCGCCGGGGAGAGCACCTGCGGAATGACGTCGCCGGCGCGCAGCACGATCACGTCCTCACCGGGCCGGATGTCCTTGCGCGCGATGTCCTCCTCGTTGTGCAGCGTGGCCTGCTTGATCGTCACGCCCGAGACGTGCACAGGCTCGACGACCGCATACGGGTGCAGGTCGCCGAACTTCCCCGGGTTCCAGCGGATCTCGAGCAACCTGGTGACCGCGGTCGTGGGCGGGAACTTCCAGGCGATCGCCCATCGCGGATCGCGGCCGACGACGCCGAGGCGCCGCTGGAGCGCGAACTGGTTGACCTTGACCACAACACCGTCGATCTCGAAGGCCAGCGCGCCGCGCCGGCGCTCCCACGATTGGCATTGCGCGACCAGCTCCTCCTCGTCGGTCAGCTTGCGCACGTCCGGGTTGACCGGAAACCTGCGCGCGCGAAGCCATTCGAGCGCGTCCCAGTGAGCATCGAAGGACAGCCCGTCGGTGACGCCGACGGCGTAGCACCACAGCGACAGCGGGCGGTCGGCGGCCAGCTTGGGATCGAGCTGGCGGATGGTGCCCGCCGCGGAGTTGCGCGGGTTCATGAACGTCGAGAGCCCTGCTTCGGCCCGGCGCTCGTTGAGCGCCGCGAAGTCGGGCAGCGACATGTAGACCTCCCCCCGGACCTCCAGCAGCGCCGGCGGCGCCTCGCCATCCATCTCCAGGCGCAGCGGGATCGAGCCGATCGTGCGCAGGTTGTGGGTGACGTCCTCCCCCACCTCGCCGTTGCCGCGGGTGGCGCCGCGCTCGAAGACGCCGTTGCGATAGATGAGCGAGATCGCCAGGCCGTCGATCTTCGGCTCGGCGACGAACTCGAAGGGGGGGTCTTCGATGCCCTCGCGCGCCAGGTGGTTTCGCATCCGCTGGATCCATGCCTGCAGCTCCTCGGCCGAGCGGGCGTTGGCCAGCGAGAGCATCGGCTCGGGGTGGCGGACCTTGACCAGATCGGAGACCGGCTCGCCACCGACACGCTGCGTGGGTGAGTCGGCCGTGAGCAACTCCGGGTGCTCGGCCTCGATGTGTCGCAGCTCGTCCAGGAGCGCGTCATAGGCGTCGTCGCCGATCTCGGGATCGTCCAGGACGTAGTAGCGGTAGCCGTGGTGCTCGAGCAGCGTGCGCAGCTCCTGCGCACGGGCCGCCGGGATCACCGGTCCGTCACCTCGTCGGCCGCCGGGATCACCGGTCCGTCACCTCGTCGGCCGCCGGCGCGATCAGGCGCGCGAGGTCGTAGCGCTCCAGCGTGTCCATCCCGTCGCGGTCGGTGAGGTCGAAGTGGATGGGCGTAACGGCGATCCGGCCCGCAGCCACGGCGCTCAGATCCGTCCCGGTCTCGTCGCGCTCGAAGCTCGCGTCGCCGTAGATCCGGTACAGGCGCCGGCCTCCCGGGTGGGCGGGATCCTCATCGATGAGCGAGAGCTCGTCGCGGTAGATTCGCTTGCCCAGACGAGCGACCGACACCCCCGCCGGCGGCGCACCGGGAACGTTGATGTTGAGCAGCGTCCCCTCCGGCAGCGGAACGTCCTGGAGCTCGGCGACCAGGCGCGCGGTGAAGCTCGCGGCCACCTCGAAGTCAAAGCCCTTGCCGACGCGGAAGTCCAGCTCGCGGCTGACCGACTGCTGGGACACCGCGATCCCCGGGAGACCCAGGATGATCGCCTCCAGCGCCGCCGCGACCGTGCCCGAGTAGGTGATGTCGTCGCCCAGGTTGGATCCGTGGTTGATCCCCGACACGACAAGCTGCGCCTCAAAGCCCTCCACCAGCCCCAGGTTGGCCAGGCGCACGCAGTCCACGGGCGTGCCGTCGGTCGCGTAGCCCACGGTCCCGTCCTCGAAGTCGACCTCCTGCACCCACAGGGGACGACGAGTGGTTATGGAGCGGGCCATCGCCGAGCGGTTGCCGTCGGGCGCGATCACCGCCAATTCCACCGACGGGACCGCGATCAGGGCGCGTCGCAGCGCCTGCAGACCCTCGGCCTGGATTCCGTCGTCATTGGTGAGAAGAACGCGCACCACGTAGATGCTATGGCGCGTGCAGGCCGGAACGTGGCCAGCGCCGGACCGCGGCCCGAGCGGTGAATGAGACACTCACCTCT
>JBAQGP010000086.1:0-1997 GCA_049287845.1 Solirubrobacteraceae bacterium
GCTCTTTGGGCCAACCGGCCCCGAGCCCCGCTCCGGCCTCCGCCGGCATGGCCTCTGCGGCCTCGGTGCAGTCGACCCCCCGGGTGCCGGCCGCGGCACCAGCGAGCGCACCCGCCCCGACCGCCACGGTGCCGACGGCCTATGGCGTGCGGCTGGCCGAGGCGGCCGAGAAGATGTCCAACACCATCGCGATGGGCGTCCGCGACGGCGTGTCGATGGCGCGCATCGAGCTGTCGCCGGAGTCCCTGGGCGCCATCCAGATCCACATCCAACACACCCCGGACGGCATCGTGGCGCGTGTCGTCACCGAGCATCCGGAGGCGGCGCGGACCCTGGCGCAGGGCGGCGACGACCTCAAGCGCCAGTTCCAGCAGAACGGCACCGCCCTGCTGCGCCTGGACATCGAGTCTTCCGGCCAGCAGCGCTCCGGCCGCGACGGGCAGGCCGGCTCCGCGTCGGATGGCTCGGGCTCAGGCACCGGCTCGACCGACGAGGACGCGGCCGCCGATGCGGCGCCACAGGCCTCCGCCGACACCCCCCTTCACACCCTTTCGGGCTCCGCGCTCGTGAACGTGCTCGCCTGAGGCGCGCCTCCACTCAAACCCGAGGACCTCTGAAATGACCGACGTCACCAGCACCACCGGGACCACCGGGACCCAGCTCACGCCGACGGGCACGACCGGCACGTCGTTCAGCAACCCCAGCTCGAACCTGGGTGAGAACGACTTCCTGATGCTGATGATGGATCAGCTCAAGAACCAGGACCCGCTCTCGCCCAGCGACCCGACGCAGTACCTGTCAGAGCTGGCCGGCTTCTCGAGCCTCGAGCAGCAGACCCAGATCGCCACCTCCACGTCCTCGGCTGCGACCCAGCAGGCCTCGACGTCCGCGCTCGGGCTCCTGGGCCACACGGTCAGCTACAAGGATTCCAGCGGCGTCACGCAGACGGGTATCGTGTCGAAGGTCGACTTCACCTCATCGGGTCCCGCGCTGACGATCGGGACGACGCCCGGCATCTCGCTCGGGTCGGTCACGGAGGCGTCGTGACCTCACCGGTCCCCAACGTTGCGCTGGTCCCGCCCGGGCTGGGCCCGACCGAGCCCGTGCCGGCGCCCGGGCAGGCGGGGACCGTGTCCCAGACCGCGGCGCTCAACCTTCCGGCGGGCACGCCGACGTTCGCGACAGTGCTGGCCCACAGCACGACGGCGGCGCATGCGCCCACGTTTTCTCGCCACGCGCTGGAGCGCGTGAATCGGCGAGGAATCCAGCTCGACCAGTCAACCTTGCAACGACTGGCGGGCGGAGTGTCACGAGCCGCGACCAAGGGGTCACAGGCTGCAGTGGTCTTTGTGGACAACACCGCGTTTGTGGTGTCGGTCCCCAACAACACCGTCGTCACGGCGGTGGGTTCCGAGCACATGCGCGAGCACGTGTTCACAAACATCGACAGTGCCGTCATCGCATAGGCGAGAACGGATTCAACCCCCGGCTGGTCCTCCAAGCAGGAAGCCGAGAAAGGAAGTACCTCAAATGATGCGAGGCATGTATGCCGCAATCAGCGGCCTCGAGGCTCACCAGACGATGCTCGACGTGACTGCCAACAACCTGGCCAACGTCGACACCATCGGCTACAAGGCGCAGCGCACCACCTTCGTGGATGAGCTGTCGCAGAACCTGAGCGCCGCCACCGGCCCCAACGGGTTCAACGGCGGCTCCAACGCCAAGCAGGTCGGCCTCGGTGTCGACGTCGGTTCCATCGACAACCTCATGGGCGGCGGTTCGCAGCAGACCACGGGCAACGCGCTGGACGTCTACATCCAGGGTGACGGGTTCCTGCAGGTCGGCAACGGCGCGCCCGGCAGCACCGCTCCGTACACCAACAACCTGCCCAGCACGGTCAACTACACCCGCGCCGGCAACCTGACGCTGAACTCGTCGGGCTTCCTCACCACCCAGAGCGGCGAGTACGTCGTCGGCTCGACGGCGCCGTCGAGCTC
>JBAQGP010000087.1:0-6899 GCA_049287845.1 Solirubrobacteraceae bacterium
GCGCAGCTCGCCCAGCCCGGTCGGGATCGCGACCTTGACCCATTCGTTGGCCTCCGAGCGCTCACTGCCGGGCAGGATCCCGATCGTCATCCCCCCGGCGCCGGCGGCACCGCGACTGGCTGCCGCCATCACCCCTCCGCGACCGCCGGTGATCACGATCGCGCCGGCCATCGCCAGCCGGCGACCCACGTCCTCCGCGGCGCGGGCCTGCTCGACACTGGCCTGTGCCGATCCGACCACCGCGATATAGGGCGCGGCTCCGCCCACGCGTCAGCGCACGACGACGTTGACGAGCTTGTCCGGCACGACGATCACCTTGACGACCTGGTGGCCGTTCAGGTGCGCCTGCACGCCGCGGGCGGACATCGCCAGCTGCTCCAGCTCCTCGCGGGGGGCGCCGGTCGTCGCCTCGACCCGGTCGCGGACCTTGCCGTTGACCTGGCAGACGAGCATGAACGTCGGCTTGACCAGCATGTCGGGATCCGCCGTGGGCCAGGGCTCCTCCCAGACGCGCTTTCCGGTGAGCAGCTCGTAGACCTCGGAGCCCAGGTGCGGGGCGAACGGGAAGACCAGCGACGCGGCAGTGGCCACGGCGAAGCGCCGCGCGGCCACGTCGGCGTCGAGGTGCCGGTAGATCTCGTTGACCAACTCCATCACGGCGGAGATGGCGGTGTTGAACGAGTAGCGCCCGCCGACGTCGCGTGTGACCTTATCGATGGCCCAGTTGGCCTTGCGCACGATCGTGAGGGCGTCCCCCTCGGGCGACGCCGGCTGCTCTGCGGGCGCGGAGTGGGGCGACGCCGGCGGTTCTGCGCGCGCGGAGTGGGGCGACGCCGGCGGCTCTGCGGGCGGGGAGGGGTCCGGGCGGGCGGGATCCGGATCCGAGAGCTCGTCGGCCAGGCGCCACAGCCGGGCCAGGAACTTGTAGACGCCCTCCACCCCGGTGTCTGACCACGCGGCGTCCTGGTCGAGCGGCCCCATGAAGAGGACGTAGCAACGAGCGGCGTCGGCGCCGAAGCGCTCGACGATCTGGCTGGGCGCCACGACGTTGCCCTTGGAGCTGGACATCTTGTTGCCGTCGGCGCCGAGGATCATGCCCTGGGTGAAGAGCGCCTGAAACGGCTCCTGCACGTCGACGAGCTCCATGTCGGCGAGCGCCTTGACGAAGAAACGGCTGTAGAGCAGATGGAGGATCGCGTGCTCCACCCCACCGATGTAGTTGTTCACCGGCATCCACGAGGCCAGGACGCGCCGGTCCCATGGCGCTGTGTCATTGCGAGCGTCGCAGTAGCGCAGGTAGTACCAGCTGGAGTCCACGAAGGTGTCCATCGTGTCCGTCTCCCGCCGCGCCGGACCGTCGCAGCGGGGGCACGTGGTGTTCACCCAGTCCTCGGCCGCCGCCAGCGGGGACTTGCCTCGCGGCTGATAGTCCTCGATCTCGGGCAGCCTCACCGGCAGCTCGGACTCCGGCACGGCGACCAGCCCGCACTCGTCGCAGTAGACGACCGGGATCGGGCAGCCCCAGTAGCGCTGGCGGGAGATGAGCCAGTCGCGCAGGCGGTAGTTCACCGAGACATGCCCCCTCCCCTCCCCGTCGAGCTGGGCGACGATCGCATCGCGCCCCGCGACCGCGTCCATCCCGCTGAACTCGCCGGAGTTGATCAGCTGCTCGTCCTCGGTGTGGGCGGTGAACGCCTGCTCGGAGATGTCGGGGTCCTGCACGTCGGCCGGCGCCACCACCGCCCTGATCGGCAGGTCAAACGCGGTCGCGAAGTCGTAGTCGCGCTGGTCGTGTGCGGGCACGCCCATCACGGCGCCCGTCCCGTACTCCATGAGCACGTAGTCGGCGACGAACATCGGGAGCTGCTCGCCGTTGACCGGGTTGGTGACCGTGCGGCCCAGCGGCACCCCGGTCTTTGGCTTGTCGGCGTCGCCGCGCGTCTCGGCGGACTCGTTGAGGGCGCCGTTGACGTACTCGTGGACGGCGGCCTCGTGGTCGGTGCCGGCCGCCAGCCTGAACACGTCGGGGTGCTCGGGGGCCATGACGAAGAAGGTGGCGCCGAACAGCGTGTCCGGCCGGGTGGTGAACACGGTGTAGTCGACGTCCAGCGCGTCGCAGTGGAACGTGACCTCGGCGCCCTCAGAGCGGCCGATCCAGTTGCGCTGCATCGCCTTGACGTGCTCAGGCCAGTCGATCGTGTCGAGATCGGCGAGGAGGCGGTCGGCGTAGTCGGTGATGCGGAAGAACCACTGCTCGAGCTGGCGCAGCTCGACCTGGTGGCCGCAGCGCTCGCAGCGTCCGTCGATCACCTGCTCGTTGGCGAGCACCGTCTGGTCAAACGGGCACCACTTGACCGCGGCCTCCTTGCGGTAGGCGAGGCCGCGCTCAAACAGCTTGAGGAAGATCCACTGCGTCCAGCGGTAGTACGTGGGCTCGTGGGTGCCGAGCTCGCGCGACCAGTCGATCGAGATGCCCCAGCGGTGAAACCAGTGCCGGTAGGCGGCGATCGACTTGTCCGTGGCCACGCGGGGGTGCACGCCGGTCTTGATGGCGTTGTTCTCCGCCGGCAGGCCGAACGCGTCGTAGCCCATCGGGTGAAGGACACGATGACCGGTGCGGCGCTGGTAGTGCGCGATGGCGTCGCCCAGGGCGTAGTTCTTGAGGTGCCCGACGTGAGGCTCGCCACTGGGATACGGGAGCATCTCCAGCACATAGGAGGTGTCGGCGGCGTGATCGGGGTCGTTGGCGACCTGCCAGGTGCGTTCGTCCGCCCAGAGCTGCTGCCATTTGGGCTCGATCTCGGCGGGGGTGTAACGGCGGTCGGCCATTGCACGCGGAGGTTACTTCGCGCCCGCCGACGCGCGCTGTCTGCGGCCGTCCTCCGTCTCGGCGGATGCCGCGCCTGCGAGCGTGGCATCCATGTACTAACCTCTGGCCCCGGACCCAACGGGGCTATAGCTCAGCTGGGAGAGCGCTTGCATGGCATGCAAGAGGTCGCCGGTTCGAGCCCGGCTAGCTCCATAAGTGCACCGCCTCCGTTGGACGTTGCCGAGCCACGACGCTGCGCCCCAAGCAGGCCGGCTGAGCCGGCGCTAGGCCGCTTCGGCCTCGGGCTGGACCCCCGGGCGCGCGCTCAGCCACGCCGTCAGCTCCTCGGCCGCGACCGGCCTGGAGAGGAAGTAGCCCTGGGCGGTGTTGCAGCCCAGCTCCCGCAAGGTGTTCCACAGGTCCAGCGTCTCGACGCCCTCGGCGACAACCTCGAGGCCGAGGTTGCGGCCGAGATCGACGGTGGATCGCACGATCACGGCGTCACCGGCCTGCTCTCCCATCGCCATCACGAATGAGCGGTCGATCTTGATCTCGTCCACGGGCAGCTGGCGCAGGTAGCTCAGTGATGAGTAGCCGGTGCCGAAGTCATCGATGGAGAGGCGCAGGCCCAGCTCGTGGAGCTCGTTGAGCACCGCCTTGGCTCGCGTCGGGTTGGCGAGCATGGAGGACTCGGTGACCTCCAGCTCCAGCCACTCGGGCCCCATCCCCCACCGGTTGAGCAGCGCTGCCACCTGGCCGGGGAAGTCGCGGTCCAGCAGATTACGCGTCGAGAGGTTGACGCTGATCGACAGGTCGAGGCCCGCGTCTCGCCATCGACGGCCCTGGCGCAGCGCCTCCTCGATCACGTAGAGGGTCAGTGGACCGATGAGCCCGGTCTCCTGGGCGATCGGGATGAACGAGTCCGGGAACACCATGCCGCGCTCCGGGTGCATCCAGCGCAGCAGCGCCTCCACTGAGCGGACCGCACCGCTCTCGAGCGCAGCCTTGGGCTGGTAGTGGAGGATGAGCTCGCGGGTGGCGATCGCGCGTCGCAGCTCGGCGACCAGGGTCAGGCGGGTCACGTCGTACTCGTGGGACCCCTCGTCGTAGAACGTGTGCGAGGCGTTGTCGCGCTTGGAGTCGTACATGGCGACGTCGGCCTTCTGGATGAGCGACTGGGCATCGGTGCCGTGGTCGGGATAGATGGCGATCCCGATCGACGCCTCCACGGCCAGCGGCAGCGAGTGGACGTACACGGGGCGCTCCAGCGCGGCCCGGATGCGAGTGATGACCGGTACCGCGCCTTCGCCGTCGTTCAGCTCGGGCAGCAGCAGTCCGAACTCATCGCCACCGAGGCGCGCGACGGTGTCCGAGCCGCGGACGGCATCGTGCATGCGCTCGCCGACCTTGGTCAGCAGGTGGTCGCCGGCGGAGTGCCCGAGCGAGTCGTTGACCTCCTTGAAGCGGTCGAGGTCCATGAGGACGACGGCGAGCTTTGTGTGGTTGCGCTCGGCGTGGCGGATGGCGTGGCCGATGCGCTCGCCGAACAGCAGCCGGTTGGGCAGCCCGGTCAGCGGGTCGTGCAGCGCCTGGTGCTCGTTGAGCTGGGACTGGCGGATGAGCTCCTGCTCGGCGCGTTTGCGTTCGGTGATGTTCTCGATCATGGCCACCACCCGCGGCGGCGCGTCGGCCTCACGGTGCTCGGCGACCGCCCGCACGTGCGCCCAGAGCGAGCCACCGGTCTTGGTCGTGCAGCGCGCCTCCAGGGCGAAGGACTCGCGCGTGCCGGCGACCATCTCGGCCAGCAGCTCGTCGACGGTCTCGCGGTGCTCGGCGATCAGGTGCGCGCTGAAGCGCGAGCCGATGAGCTCTTGGGCGCCGGCGCCCAGCATCTGCTCGAGCGCGGGGTTGACCTCGACGGCCACGCCGTCGGCGTCGAGCCGCAGGATGCCCAGCGAGGCGCCGTCAAAGAGGGTGCGGAAGCGGGCGATGGCCTGGGCCTGGGCGCGTCGGGCGTCGAACTCGGCGACGCGGCTCACGCCGGCCGACAGGACCACGGACAGCATCTCGAGCGTCTGGCGGTCCTCCTCGTTGAGGTGCTCGGTCTCGGAGTTGCTCACGACGTTGAGCGTCCCGATGACCTCGTCGCCGCTGAACAGCGGGACGCAGATGAGCGAGGTGTCTCCGACCTTGCCGCGCATCTCCTGGTTGATGCGACCGTCGGTGCGCGTGTCCTCGACCAGCAGGGGCTCACCACTCTGGATGGCGTAGCGCGCGATCGACTGCGCGATCGGTCGGCGCGCGCCGTAGACCTCGGCGGCGGTGCCGCTGGCCGCCCGGGTGTGAAGGAAGTCACCTTCGACGAGGTTGACCATCGCCCCGTCGGCGCCGAGGATCGCAGGGGAGCGCTCGGCGACGATCTGCATCACTCCCTCCAGGTCGTCCCCGGCCGCAGCGATCGCCTGCTGGGTCTCGAGGATCAGCGACAGGCGCTGGTCGCTATCGAAATGGGCGCCGGGCACCGTTGGTCCTGAAGATCAGGGCGCGGCGTGGCAAGGGCCGTTGGCGGCAGGAATGATCATGCCGCCACTATCGGCCGGATCCCGGTCACCTTTAGGGGATTCGGCGAAATGCTTATGGGTTCTTGGCGGCCTCCAGGGCGGCCGGGGGGTCGAGCCCCGCGTCCCCCCGCGTCAGCTCCAGAGCACGGTCGGCCAACTCGGCTGCCTCGGCGCCGGAGACGTTCTCGTCGCGCAGGGCCAACGCCAGCAGCACCTGGCGCAACAGCTCCGGGTTCTGGAGATCCGGAGGGGCGCCGGCCGGCGGCAACGAGCGCACTCCGGCCAGCAGCCGGCCGGCGTTGTTACCCCCGCCGAACAGCCCACCGGAGTGCTTGTCGGGAATCGTGGCGACGATGGCGCCCGTGGCCGGGTTGAGCACCCCGACCTTGCTGCGCAGCCCGTGGCGCTCGAGCGTCAGGCGGTAGCCCGACAGCCGCAGATACCCGAGCTGGGCGGCGAGCTGCGTGAACGCGGCCACGTCGGCCTCGTCGCGGAGCTTTGGCTGATGCAGCGCGATCTGCGTTCCCGCGTCCGGCAGGGACGGATCGGGGTCCGGCGCGACGAGAAGGAACACGTGGGATCCGATGCGACCCGCTCCTACTCCGGCGACGTCAGCGAGCAGCTGGTAGCCACCGATGCCGAGCGCGCCGACGATCCCGGGCGGCAGAGGGTGGGCCTGGAGATGACCTGGCTCGTGGGGCATGGCGGCGTCTAGTTGTCCAGCAGGCCGCCGACGATCCCGCCGAGCAGTCCCCCGCCGCCTTCGCGCTGCGCGTTGCCGCCCGCGCCCTCCGACACCGGCGGGTGAAAGTACGCGCTCTGGAGACCCACCCGGCCGGGCCCGGTGAAGCGGTTGAAGACGAGGTTGCCCCCGCCGCCGCCCAGGAAACCGGTCTTGAAGCCGTAGACCTCCTGGGACATGGAGACCGAGTGGTCGCGATACACCCAGCCGCCGGGCTCGATGTCGATCGTCTCGCCGGCCTCGAGCTGCTTCTCGAACACGTTGCCGTATCCGTGCACCCAGACCACGCCCTCCTGGTCGGCTGCGAAGAACTCGTCGACGAAGAAGCCGCCGCCGTAGAGCATGTTGGCAAAGCCCTTGATCCGGCTGTAGTCGTACTCGACGTTGCCGGTGGCGGCCAGGAACTGGTGCTCGCGCACGACGATGCCCTGCCCGGGCGGCAGGTGCAGCGCGGCGATGTGCCCGGGGGCATCCCGGCTGAAGGCCACCTCGCCGGCCGACTGGGCCTCGATCAGCAGCAGCGGCATGCCGCCGAAGACGCGACGCTTGAGGCCCTTCTTGAGCGGGTGCAGCCCGATCTGGAGGTTGGGGTACTTCCACAGCAGGACGTGGTGCTCGAAGTAGACGGGAACCTGGCCGTCGAGCGCCATGTGCAGCACCGGAACGAGCTCACCTTCCAGGCGGTAGTTCAGGCCCGGAGCGGTCCCCTGAGTGATCTGGGTCGGAAGGATGGTTGGTGCGGTCGGCATCGCCTCTCCTGGTGTCGTGGTGGCTGAGGACGGGCGGA
>JBAQGP010000088.1:0-2912 GCA_049287845.1 Solirubrobacteraceae bacterium
GCGCGGCCCGCCCGCCCGCGGGCCGCATGTCGGGGCGGGCCGTGGTGAGGGGGCAGCTCTGGGGCGGGTACCGTGCCAGTGTGCCTTCCGGTTCGGTCCATCACGACGCCGTCGAGGAGCCCGATGACGACAGCGTCGCGCCGGCGCTGGGTCCGCGCGTCGAGATCGGCGGGCACGTGGTGCTGTGCGGCACCTGCTCGTGGACTGACAAGACACTCCTTCAGGAGACCGACTGGTATCCCCGGCGCACGATGAGCGCGGAGGAGCGCCTGCGCTTCTACGCCGCACAGTTCCCGATCGCCGAGATCGACTCGACCTACTACGCTCCGCCCGCCGAGCAACAGGCGCGGCTGTGGGCGCAGCGCACCCCTGACGGCTTCCGCTTCGACGTCAAGGCCTACTCGCTGCTCACCGGTCATCCGACCAGGCCCCAGAGCCTGTGGAAGGACCTGCGCGAGGGGCTCTCGGAGGAGGCGCGGGAGAAGCGCGCGCTCTACGCATCGCACCTGGACCCCGAGGCCCTCGACGAGGCATGGAGGCGGTTCGCGGGCGCACTGGCGCCGCTGCAGGAGGCAGGCCGCCTCGGGGCCGTGCTGTTCCAGTATCCGCCGTGGTTTCATCCGAGCCGGGAGCACCGCGCGCAGCTCGAGGCGCTGCGCGAGCAACTGCCTGACTACGCCGTCTGCGTGGAACTGCGCTCGCCGCGATGGGTCGCAACCGACCGCGATCGCGACCGCACGCTCGCGCTGCTGCGCGACCAGCACCTCACGTACGTGTGCGTGGATGCGCCACCGGTCTCCGAGCTGCCACGGTTGCTCGAGCTCACCACCCCCGACCTGTTTGTCATGCGCCTGCACGGCCGCGCCAACGACACCTGGAAGGGCCGCACGCGGACCGCCGCCGAGCGCTTCCGGTACCTCTACTCAGAGCAGGAGCTCGAGGAGCTCGCAAACGGTGTCGCGCAGGTCACCGGCGAGGCCCGCGAGTCGCATCTGCTCATGAACAACTGCTACCGGGACTACGGGGTGCGCAACGCCACGCAGCTGCGCGAGCTGCTCACCCCGTGACAGCCGCGAGCCACGTCTGACGACGCCCGCACCACGGATCTCACGCCAACGGTGCTGCTTAGCGCCCATTCGGGAGGGTACGTGCCGTGGACCGTTCGTCTCCTTGGAGGTCGTGATGCCGAATCCGACGATTGCCCGCCGCGAGAGCCCCATCTCTCCGACCGGCGAAGCACGCTCCACCTGGCGTGCCGCCCTCGAAGCCGGCGCGGCGCTTCTGCAGCACACCGCCCCATTGAAGGACTTCGACATCTACGTGGCGGGACTGCACTGCGGCAAGCACGAGCCGGAGATGCAGATGGAGGCCCACCATTTCTGCCGTCAGGTCAACCAGGACTTCCTGCAGTGCACCCTGTTTGACGGCAACACCAAGGACGCCAACCTGATCGGGATCGAGTACATCGTCTCCGAGCGGGTCTTCGACTCGCTCCCCGCCGAGGAAAAGCCCTATTGGCACCCCCACAACTACGAGATCCTCTCCGGCCAGCTGTGCGCTCCCGGGCTCCCCGAGGCCGCCGAACGTGCCTTCCTGCGGGAGTTGATGAACAGCTACGGCAAGACATGGCATACCTGGCACACCGGGCGCCACGACGGATCGCCTGGCGACCCGCTCCCGCTTGGCGACCCGAAGCTGATGTGGTCCTTCAACCGTGACGGCGAGGCCGATGAGAGCCTCAAGCGCGACTTCCAGAGCCACATGGGCCTTGACGAGGCCGCCAAACGAGCGCGTCGTCAAGCATTCGTCGCGCTCGCGCATCCCCAGCACGGGGTTGACGAAATGGCCGCCGAGTTCACCGCGACCACGCCGATTCCCGGCGTGGTCGATGCCGATGGTGACGGCGGGTCGCCCCGGTAGCCGCCCGCGGCGGCACACGGCGAACTCGGCGAACGCGGCGGCGACCGTCAGACGCGGCTGACCTCGCGGCTCACCAGCAGCCGTTTGGTGGCGATGCTGGCCGTGGCGCCCCGCCGTTGGCGTGTGATCGGGGGCCCCGGAGGGTGGACGGTGATCCGACCGCCCGCCGATGTCAGCCGCCCGACGCGAAGCGGCAGGCTGAGGTCAAGCGGTGGTCGGTCGGCGACCTGCGCCTGCCCGCGAGTGCCCCGTCCTGCGCGGCCTGGCCTCAGTCGCAGATCGAGACTGACCGGCAGACGCACCTCGGCAGGAGCATCAATCGGCTGGAGCACCGCGTCGGACCGCGGGTCGGTGAGCGCGCGCCACCCCTGCTCGGCAAGCCTCTGACGCTTGACCTCGTCGCCGCCCTCGCGCCACAGCGCGCGAAAGAGGATCAGGCCGATGATCAGGGCAGGCACTCCGACGAGGAAGAGCCGGAACTTCTTGATGCTCAGCATCATGAACAGGTAACCGACCTCGGGTACGTGGAAGGCGACCTCGTCCTGCGTCGGCTGGCTGAGCGTGAAGGTCCAGATGTCGGGATGCAGGTTGGCATCCCCCTTCGTCTTGAAGACACGTTTGCCATCGACCCCATGTCGGATGGAGAAGATCCGGTGGGTGACACGGGTCTGGCTCGTGAATCCAGGCGGCGGGTCGTAGGTGATCGGGTCTCCCACCTTCAGCTGGGAGACGGGGACGGGGCGGTCGAACACGAGCGAGCCGCGGTCGTAGGTCCCGGTCATCGAACCGGTGAGGATCACGTAGCGGTGAAAGCCGAGCACGGTCGCCCCCAGCATGAGCCCGACGCAGGCCACCATGGCGACGAACAAGATGTTGACGGCGACCTTGCCCAGCCCGCGCCCCAGGCGCCGCCGCCTCGCGGGTGCCGCCGGCGCAGCGCTCTCCCTTTCGGGCGAGGGCGCCGCGGCCCGCGCCGGCAGGCGTCTGACGAT
>JBAQGP010000089.1:0-2407 GCA_049287845.1 Solirubrobacteraceae bacterium
GCTCCCGGCGCAGGCGCAGCGCCGGCATCATTCGCGCGAGGTCCTTGTTGGACGCGATGATCACGCGTCGCGCGTACAGGCACGAGGCGCCGTACTCAAGCATCTGAGCGGACCCCGGCACGTTGGACGCACGTGCGCGCAGCAGCTCGGGTTCGAGCATGTGCATCACGCTGTGCCCGGCCCACCCCACGACGTAGCGCCGCGCGGCCGGGGCGGTGGCCAGCCAGACGAACGGCATCGCCGGGTTTGAGGCAATCAGCCCGGCGGGGCTCCCGTGCAGGACGAGCGTGACCTCGCCCGGGGCGCGGGGGAAATATCCCGCCAGGTACTGGCGCGTGCGCTCCAGGGACTGGAGAACGTGGCGGGCGTCATCGGCCGCCGACGCGTCATGGCGCGCCGTGAACGACTCAGAGGCCGACTCGATCCAGGTCATCGCGCGGACCCGCCGGGCCCGCGCCGCGCGCGGACCCGGCGACTCCGGAGGCGAGATGACGTCAGACGAGGACCGGCTGGCGGTCGGAGGCGATCGACGCGATCGCCTCGGACGCCCGATCGAACTCCTCGTCGGAGAGCACCGGGGTGCCCTCGAAGGGGAGGTCGCGGGTCAGCTCCAGCCAGGAGCGACAGCCACCGTACTCCTCGCGCACCTTCACGGTCACCGGACGAGGGATCCGGTAGGTCCGCAGCAGGATCACGTGGAGCGGGTGCCGGCGCTTCCAGGCCAGCCGCTTCTCGGCGTAGTCGGGCGTCCACACGTAGAACGGGGACAGGGCGTCGACGGCACGACGATCGGTGATCGTGAAGTGTGCCGCGACCTCAGCCCAGGCGCGGATGCGCACCCGGTCGGGCTGGTTGAGCGGCTCTCCGCGTTGTAGTGCCTGCGGATGCGGCTCGCCGTCGGACCACACCCCCTCCTCGAGCGCGCGTGACAGCTCGGGGCGGTGGGATTCGCGCACCAGATCGGAGCGCTGATGATCGAACGTCGGGTAGAGAAAGAACCGTTCGTAGTCCAGCTTGAAATGTTTTTCTGGCTCACGGATGCCGCCCTTGCGGAGCGTCAGAAGCTGCTCGCCTTCGGCGAGTGCCCGCACAGTGACGGCCCATTCTTTGAAAGCAATCGGCATATGAAGTAAAGGGGGGAGACGGTTTGGGGTTGGCAGAGTCCTGTGCGCGCACCTACGTTGCAACGCCAGCACAGGACGAACGGGATTGTAGGCGAGTTGCCCGAAATCGCCAAATCTCCCTGCAAATTCGCGCACTTCAGCCGCCCGTGGGGTGGGCTGAACCTACGCGTCTGTATATCTCCCTCGGGGTGGGCAGGCGTGTTGCCCGCCCCCAGCTGCGGTGGCCAGCTGGTCTGAGAGAGATGGTACGCCACCGGGGGACGACTTCCTTCCCCGGGTGCAGGCCACCCCCCTCAGTCCGGCCGCCCGAAACCGCCGCCCCCCGGAGTCTCGATCCGCAGCCGCTGGCCGGCGGTCAGCTCCCCGATCGCCTTGGGCTCCAGTTCCTCGCCGTCGAGCAGGTTGCGCCCGCGCGCCCCGGGCTCACCGCCGTCAGCGCCCGGCGGCGCGTGGCGGCGGCGCTCGGTGATCAGCGAGTAGTGCAGTGGCGCCAGGGCCTCGATCTCCCGCACCACTCCGTCGCCGCCGGTAAAGCGCCCAGCCCCACCGGACCCTCGGCGCAGCGCGTACTCGACCATGCGCATCGGGAACTCGAGCTCCAGCGCCTCGATGGGGGTGTTGAGCGTGTTGCTCATGGCGACATGGACGCCGCTGGGACCGTCGGCATCGGCGCACGCGCCCTGCCCGCCGCCGATGGTCTCGTAGTAGGTGACCGTGTCGTCGCCGAGCGTCAGGTTGTTCATCGTCCCCTGGCCCAGCGCGCGGCCGAACGCCGCCAACACGACGTCCGCGACCCGCGAGGAGGTCTCGACATTGCCTCCGACGACGGCCGCCGGCGAGCGGGCGTTGAGCAGGCACCCCGCGGGCGCGATGACCCTGATCGGGCGGTAGGCGCCCGCGTTGGCGGGGATGTCGGGGTCTGAGAGGACCCGGACGGCGAAATAGCAGGCCGAGCGCGTCACGGCCTCGGGGCAGTTGAGGTTGCCCTCGTGCTGGTCGTCGGTGCCCGTGAAGTCGAGCGTCAGCTCATCGCCCGAGACGGTGGCGCGCAGGACGATGCACAGGTCGCCCTCGCGCGCCTCCAGCACATCCTGCGCCCGACGCTCGCCGTCCTCGAGCTCGGCCAGGCACGCCCGCGTCCGGCGCTCGGCGTAGTCGAGGACCTCGGCGTAGGCCTCGCGCAGCGCGTCGACCCCGACCCGCTGTGCCAGCTGACCGAGCCGCAGCGCTCCCACCCGGCCGGCGGCGAGCTGGGCGCGCAGGTCGGCGCGGCGCTGGTCGGG
>JBAQGP010000090.1:0-2861 GCA_049287845.1 Solirubrobacteraceae bacterium
GCGGTCGCCGCCACGCCCAGGGCCGCCGCTGCCGTCGCTGCGACGCATGCGACCACCGCTGCGGGCCCCACGCCGATGAAACCTGCCTTGCGCATCACGCCTCCTCAGTCCGGGCCGCCGAAGAAAAAGACAGCCGGCACGGCTTTCGCGCCGGCCGCCAATGTAACTCGTACCCTCTTCCCGAGGGCGCACACTTCAGTCGGCAAGCAGCCCTTTGTCACGCATCTCACGATGCGCTGAGGGCGACTTCTCCAGGTTGGCGAGGCCCAGCGCACCCAGCACCGCGTCGGTCTTGGAGAACTGGATGTCGCGGTAGTCGACGATCTCCAGCACGTTGCCGCTCGGGTCTGAGAGCCGTAGCGAGCCCGACGCGTCAACGGCCTCGCCGGCGTCGCGCAGCTCGGCGCGCAGCGCCTCCTTGTCATCGACCACCAAGCCGACGTGCCGTGCACGGTCCCCGGATCCCGCCCCGCTCGGGACCTCGCTCAAGGCCACGAACTGGTCGCCGAGATCGATCCAGGCCATTGTCCGTCGCCGGCCGCGCAGCTCGAAGCTGAACCACCGCGCCCACCACTCCAGCGCCTCGTCGAGGTCGCGCACCTCGAAGGCCACGTGGTTGATCCCGATCGCTCGGACGCTCATCGCTGAGCCACACGATAATCGACGGTCGCATGCGCCCTCACACGGCCCCTGCCGCCACCGCACAAAAGGAGCGCCGACCCCTTGGATTTCTCCATCCCCGCCGACGTGACCGAGCTGCTCGAGTCGATCGACGCGTTCATCGACCGCGAGCTGCTGCCCATCCAGGACGCCAATCCCGACCTGTTTGACCACCGGCGGGAGTTCACCCGCACGGACGTGGCGCGTGGCGGGATTCCCACCGAGCGTTGGCGCGGCGTGCTGGCCCAGGCCCGGCGTCTGGCCATCGACGCCGGCTTCTACCAGTACCCGTTCCCGGCGGCGCTGGGCGGCAGCGACGGGTCCAACCTCGCGATGGCTCTCATCCGCGAGCACCTCGCCCACCGCGGCCCCGGCCTGCACGCCGAACTGACGCACGAGGCCTCGGTGGTGGCCAACGAGCCGCTCGTCCTCGTCCTGCACGAGTACGGCACCCCCGAGCAGAGGCGACGCTATCTGGAGCCGCTCGTGGACGGGCGGATCGCGATCGCCTTCGCGCTCACCGAGCCCGGTCACGGCAGCGATGCCACGTGGCTGGAGACCACCGCGCGGCGCCCCGATGACGGGGAGGGGTGGGTCATCGACGGCGTCAAGCGCTTCATCACCGGGGTCGATGTCGCCGACGCAGTGCTCGTCTTTGCGCGCACTTCCGGGCAGAGCGGCAAGGCGCACGGGATCACCGCATTTCTCGTCCCTGTCGATACCCCCGGGTTCGACGTCCCCTACTACCACTGGTCCTTCAACATGCCCACCGACCACGGTGAGGTGACGCTGGACGCCGTGCGCGTGGGCGACGACGCCGTCATCGGCCGGGTTGATCACGGGCTGGACAGCGCGCAGCTGTTTGTCCACGAGAACCGCATCCGCCAGGCGGCCTCCTCGCTGGGCGCTGCCCAGTTCTGCATCGACCGCAGCATCGCCTACGCGCGCGAGCGCGTGATCTTCGGCAAGCCGCTGGCCGACTACCAGGGCGTCCAATGGCAGCTCGTCGAGCTCCAGACCGAGGCCGAGCTCGTGCGTAACACCCTCTACAGGACGGCGTGGGCGATGGACCAGGCCGGCGACGGCGCCTCGACCCAGGCCAAGACGAGCGTCTCGGACAAGGTGTCGATGGTCAACTACCGAGCCAACCGGCTGGCCTGCGACGCCGCCGATCGCGCCATTCAGGTCCACGGCGGCCTCGGCTACACGCGCGGGCTGCCGTTTGAGTTCATCTACCGTCACCACCGCCGCTACCGCATCACCGAGGGCTCCGACGAGCTTCAGCTGCGCCGGATCGCCGGCCGGCTGTTCGGCTTCACCGGCGGCCGGACGCAGTGACCGGGGATGGGGCGGCCCAGCGCGTCGCGCGACGGCGCGGGGTGCCGCGCCTGGCGGCACACATCAGCGATACCTATGGGACGGACGTGACCGAGATCGCCCACCTCGATCTCGGCGTCTATCGCGTTGACCGCTGCGATGGCCCGAGCTGGGTCGCGCGCGTGTTCCCGTCGGTGAGGCCACGCGAGTACGTCGAAGGGGACGCTGACATCCTGCGGGTCCTCGCCGAGCGCAACTACCCGGCCGAGCGCCTCGCCGCCGGCGAGCCCGTGTCGGTGCTCGAGGATCAGGCGGTCCTGGTCACCGAATATGTGACGCCGCTCCCGCGGGAGGAGCGCCGCGAGGCCATCGTCGACGCGGGCGGCCTTCGCGCCCTGGGCTGGCTGCTCGGCCGCCTGCACACCCTCGACGGCGTCACCAACCGGCCCGGCGGCGCTTGGCATCACCTCGACGACGGCGACCCGCGCGCCGAAGGCGAGGCCGTGCGCGCGTTGGTCGAGGGCGCGGCGTCATCTGTACCCGCCCGCAGCCGTCGCCGATACGACGCGGTGCGGGAGGCCGTGCGCACACTGGATACCGGTGCCGGGCTCCCCGTCGCCTTCAGCCATCCGGACTTCGTGATGGCCAACGTCGTCGCCCCCGGGAACGGCAAGATGGTGCTCGTCGACTGGGCGGGCGCCGGCCAGGCCCCGCGGGCGTACTCGCTGGCTTTCCTCTTGTGGTCGGTCGGCTTCGGCGGTGACCTCGCCCGCGTTGACCGCGCGGTCGACGGCTATCGCCGTCAGGTGACGCCCGAGCCCGAGGAGCTGGCGCGGCTCGACACGCTCGTCCCGGCGCGCCCGATCGTGTTCGAAGCCTGGGGG
>JBAQGP010000091.1:0-6703 GCA_049287845.1 Solirubrobacteraceae bacterium
CCGCGGCCTGGGCGCCGCGAGAGCGCCGTCCCGGTCCCGGCGCCCGCGTCGCCGGGCTACAGCGAGCGCAGCGCCGGCAGCAGCTCGCGCTCAGCCCAGGCGATGAAGGCGTCCTGGTGGTCGGAACCGATCTGTACCAGCGCCACCTCGTCAAACCCGGCGTCGATGAAGGGCTTGATCTTCTCCACGTGCTCGTCGACGTCGGGCCCGCAGCCCAGCGCGCCGGCGACGTCATCGGGGGTGACGAACTGCGTGGCGGCGGCGAAGGACTCCGGGTTGGGCAGGTCGGCGTTGACCTTCCAGCCCAGGCCGAACCAGCGAAACTGCTCGTGGGCACGCTGGACCGCGGCGTCGCGATCGGTGTCGTAGGCGAGGGCGATCTGCCCCACCTTCGCCTTGCCCCGCCCGCCGGCCGACTCGAACATCTCCACCAGCTCCGGCTTGGGCTCGACGGCGATCATGACGTCCGCCTTCTGGCCGGCCAGGTCACACGAGCTCTTGCCGGAGACCGCCAGACCGATCGGCACCCGTTCGGAGGGAAGATCCCAGAGCCGAGCCTGCTCGACGTCAAAGTGGCGCCCGCGGTAGTTGACGCGCCCGTCCTCGGGGCCGGAGTCAAACAGCGCGCCGATGAGGTCGACGGCCTCCGACAGCATCTCGTGGCGCACGCCCACCGCGGGCCAGCCCCGGCCGACGACGTGCTCGTTGAGGTTCTCCCCTGCGCCGAGCCCAAGGCGGAACCGGTTGCCCGAGAGGATCTGCACGGTGGCCGCCTTCTGTGCCACCACGGCGGGGTGGTAGCGCAGGGTCGGGCAGGTCACGTAGGTCATCAGGCCGATCGTGCTCGTCGCCTGGGCGGCGGCGCCGAGGATGGACCAGGCGTAGCCGGAGTGGCCCTGCTCCTCGAGCCACGGTTGGTAGTGATCGGAGATCACCGAGAAGTCAAAGCCGGCCGCCTCGGCGGCCTGGAGATCGCGCACGAGCTGGTCGGGGGGCGCCTGCTCGCACATCATCGTGTAGCCGAATCTGGTCATCGAGCGCGGCTACCCACCGAGCGGTCCCGTACACACCGCGCCCCGCCCGTTCACCGGCGCTCAATAACATGTGCGGCGTGCCCGCGCCACAGCGCCTGGCCATCGCGCAGGTGACTCCATTTGCGTGGGAGGCGGCCAACGAGGTCAACGAGTACGTCGCACGGGTGTCCGACGAGCTGGCGGCCCGCGGCCATCGCGTTCTGATCGTCGCCCCCTCCGAGTCGGCCTCGCTGGTGCGCGAGACCCGCCGCGCGCTGCGCTCGCGTGCCGAGCGGTTGCTCGACGAGGCCGACGGCGAGCCGGTGGTACTCGGAGTGGGCGAGGTGCTGCCGTTTGCCCCGGCACGACGGCGCGCCGCGTCGCTGCCGGTGGACGTCGCCCGGACGATCGAGGAGGCGCTGACCGCACTCAGCCTCGACATCGTCAACGTCCACGAGCCGTTCGCCCCCAGCGCGTCGAGCGCAGCCCTGCGCCACTCCCGGGCGCTCAATGTCGGCAGCTTCCACGCTCCCACCGAGCGCGTGCTCTCCACCCAGCTCACCGGTCCGCTGTCGCGCCTGCTCTTCTCCCGCATGGACGCCCGGATCGCGAGCTATGCGGCCACGCGCAACCTGCTCCAGCGCTACTTCCCGGGCGACTACACCGTGATCGCGCCCGGCGCCGACGTCGCCCCGGAGCGCACGACGGCCGACGTGCCCGAGATCGTGATGATCGCCACCGAGGAGCGCGCGGCCCTGCGCACGTTCCTGCGCGCGTTGCGCGCCCTGCCCCCCGAGCCGCAGTGGCATGCCACGGTGTGGTATCCGCGCCCCACGGCGTCGCCGGCCACGTTGAACCGGCTGTTGCGAGAGCGGATCACCTTCGTGGAGGCCTCCGAATGCGACGAGGCCCGGCTGCTGCAGACCGCCGACGTCGCCGTCTTCGCCTCCGAGGGCGACCGCGCGACCCCGGGGACGCTCGTGCGCGCGCTGGGCGCGGGAGCGGTGCCCGTGGCCTCGCGCCTGCCCGCCTATGAGGAGTCCCTGGGCGAGGGGGAGTGCGGCTTCATGTTCGAGCCCGGGGAGACGGGGACGCTGGCGGCCCACCTGCAGCGGTTGGTGGCCGAGCCGGAGCTGCGCGAGCGCGCCGGGCGCGAGTCACAGCGGCTGCGCGCCTCGCTGGGCTGGGGGCGCGTCGCGGTCCAGCTGGAGTCCATCTACCTCGGTCTGGCCGCCCGGCGCCGGGACGACCCGGGCATTGGCCCGGTCCGCGCCCGGCTGGCGTCGCGGCCTTTGATCGACGTCGACCTCCACATGCACACCGACCACTCCTACGACTGCGCCACCCCGGTCGAGGTCCTGCTCGCGGAGGCGCGGGCGCGCGGACTGGGCGCCGTCGCCGTCACCGACCACAACGAGATCTCCGGTGCCCTGGAGGCCCGGGCCAAGGCCAACGGGGTCAAGGTGATCGTCGGGGAGGAGGTCAAGACCAAGGAGCAGGGCGAGGTCATCGGCCTGTTCATCGAGGAGAAGATCCCGCGGGGGATGACGCTCCAGGAGACGATCGCGGAGATCAGGCGCCAGGGCGGGATCGTCTACGTGCCCCATCCATTTGACCGCATGCACTCCGTGCCCGATTACGAGCACCTGCTGGCGGTGATCGACGACGTCGACGCCATCGAGGTCTTCAACCCGCGGGTCGCGATCTCCGAGTTCAACGAGGAGGCGGTGCGCTTCGCCGCCAAGTACCGCATCCCCGGGGGCGCCGGCTCGGATGCCCATGTGCCCCAGGGGCTGGGCTCGGTGCGGATCCGCATGCGTGACTTCAACGGCCCCGACGAGTTCCTGGAGTCGCTGCGCGACGCGGACATCATCCGCAACCCGGCCAGCCTGCTTTACGTGCAGGCGCTGAAGTTTCTCCAGACCAAGGCCATGCCCGGAGCCGCTCGGCGAGCGAGCCGCGAGCGACGCGTCCGACGCGCCACCGGGCGCAAGTCCTGATGCAGCCGCAAGGACAAGCACGGCCCCCGTCCAATCCGACTGGGGTGCCGGCAACCGACGACGAAATCCGCGAGAAGTACCTCGAGCGCGCGATCCGCGAGCTGAACGCCTTCGCGCGCCGGCTCGGAGACTGCGTGCATTGTCCTCGCGGCCAGCTGATGCCGGTGCTGGGCTCAGGTCACCCGCAGGCCGACATCTTCCTCATCAAGTACTCCGCCCGTCCCTCGGAGGTCGAGGAGGGCGTCGCCTTCTACGGGCGGACCGGCAACGCGCTGATGAAGTCGCTCAAGCGCCTGAGCATCGACCCACTCGCCGTCTACGGCACCTTGTGCGTCAAGTGCCCGGTCCCCGACCCGGCGATGGCCGACCCGGAATGCGTGAACCGCGTCGTGGAGGAGCTGGCGATCGTGCAGCCCAAGATGGTCGTCGTCATGGGGGAGGACGCGCTCAACGTCGTCAACGACCTCGACGTGCCGCTGTCGCGCGCGCTGACCGCCCTTCCCGGCGAGCTCCAGCGCTTCACCCCGTCGATCGAGGCGCTGTTCGTCCCCAACATCGACGAGTCGCTGGACGAGGACGCCGCCAAGCGCGCGTTCTGGTCGGCGTTCCGCGTGCTGGGACAGTGGTGGGAGGACCTGCCGCCCTACTGATCCATCGTGAGGACGATCTTGCCGAGCTTGCCGCCGCCCTTGAAGTGCTCGTAGGCAGCAGGCGCCTCAGCGAGCGGGTAGGTCCGGGCGATCGGCACCGTCACCTGGCCCGAGGCCAGCAGCGGCAGCACCGAGCGCTCCATCGCCCGGGCGGTCAGCGCCTTGAGCTCGAGTGGGCGGGCTCGCAGCGTGGACCCGTGGATCCGCGCGCGCTTCATCATGAGCAGGCCCAGGTTGATCTCGCCCGTGGCGCCGGCGCCGGTTCCGATCACCGCGATCCGCCCGCCCGTGGCCAGGCTCTTGAGGTTGGCCATCAGGTTGACGGCGCCGACCAGCTCGAGAATGACGTCGAAGGGGCCATGCTCGCCAAAGTCCTCGGGCGCCAGCACGTCAGCGCCGAGCTCGCCGACCGCGTCGCGGAGATCGGCGTTGCGCACGGTGGCGGTGACGCGCGCGCCCGCGGCGTGACCGAGCTGCACCGCCGCGCAGCCCACTCCGCCGGCGGCCCCATGGACCAGCAGCCGCTCGCCGGCGACGAGCTCTGCCTGGGTGAACACCGCGTCGTGAGCTGTGGTGAACACTTCGGGCAGCCCGCCCGCCTCGGCCCACGACAGGTTGTCGGGCACCGGCATGAGGATGCGCTCATTGACGGTCGCCAGTTCGGCGTGGCCGCCGCCCCCGACGATCGACATCACCCGGTCACCGAGCTCGAAGCGCTGCGCTCCGGGACCGCGGTCGGCCACCTCGCCCGCCAGCTCGAGCCCTGGGATGTCCTGCGGCGAGCCCGGAGGCGCGGGATAGTGACCGGCGAGCTGATGCATGTCGGCGCCGTTGAGCCCGGCGGCGCGCACCCTCACCAGCACCTCGCCCGCCCCGGCGACGGGGTCCGGGTGCTCCTGCACCGTCAGCTGCTTGTCGTTGATGGTGGCGGCGCGCATGGTGCGTTTGAACGCTAGCGGCGGCGCACCAGCTCGGCCACGCACTCGATGTGCGGGGTCTGGGGGAACATGTCGACGGGGCGCACGCGCACGAGCTCGTAGCCGGCCTCGACGAGCTGCGCCGCGTTGGGCGCGAGCGTCGTCGGGTTGCACGACACATAGACGATCCGCGACGGCGACGCCTCGATGATGCGCCGGACCACCTTCTGCGACAGCCCGGCGCGCGGCGGGTCGACCACCAGCACGTCCGGGCGTCCGGCACGCTCCACCAGCTCGCGCATGGCCAGCCGGACATCCCCGGCGAAGAAGTGTGCGTTGTCCACCTCGTTGGCCCGCGCGTTGGCGATCGCGTCGGAGATGGCCGCGGGCACGAGCTCCAGTCCCCACACCTCGGCGACGCGAGGGGACAACAGCAGCCCGATGGTCCCGATCCCGCAGTACAGGTCATAGACGCGCTCGAACCCGACCGGGGCCACGTACTCGATCGCGACCTGGTACAGACGCTCGGCCATCTCGGTATTGGTCTGAAAGAACGCCTCGGCGGAGATCTCGAAGCGCATCCCGCCGAGCACGTCCTCGAAGCGGTCAGATCCGGCCAGCAGCTCCGTCTCGCCGCCGTAGGTGGTCTCCGCGACGCTGTCCACGCGCGTCCACAGCAGACCATCGAGCCCGGCACCGGCGCGGATCAGCCCGTCGCGGTCCAGCTCGCCTCTGCTCGTCACCAGCCGCACCTGGATCGCGTCGCCGCGCCGCCCCTCGCGCACGACGAGATTGCGCAGCAGCCCCTGGCCGCTGCGCCGGTCGTACGCGCGCAGGCCCTGGGCGCGACACCACGCGACGATCTGCTCGCGGGCGGCGTTGGCGGCCTGCGAGACGAGCATGCAGTCGTCCATGGCCACGATCTCATCCCAGCGGCCGGGAGCGTGAAAGCCGCACACGAGCGCGCCGGACGCGTCGGTGCCGAACGAGTACTCCAGCTTGTTGCGGTAGCGCCACTGCGACACCGCGGGGACGATCGGCTCCAGGGCGAAGCCGTCGAGCTTGCCGATGCGCCGCAGGGCGTCGTCGACCTGTCCCTGCTTGACCTCGAGCTGGCGCTCGTAGGCCAGCACCTGCCACGGCGCGCCCGGATGATCGGCGACCGGCGCGATCCGGTCGGGACCGGGTGCGAGGATCTCCACCGCCCGGGCCTCGGCGTAGGCCCGCTTGCGCTTGCCGATGACCGCGCGGACACGATCGCCCGGGAGGGCGCCGGTGACGAACACCACGTAGCCGTCGGTGCGCGCCACGCCGGCGCCACCGAACGCGAGTGCGTCGATCGTCAGCTCCAGCTCGTCGCCGCGCTGGGGCCGGGATTGTGTGGGCGGGGCGGTCGACATGGGACTACACAACTAGCAGGCGGGCACTCTCATGACGGCGCCCCGGGCGCGCGGGCGCGCCCGGTGTCACCCGCCTGCAGGCAGAAACCTCGCGCCGGTCACGCCAACGACTTCTCGAGCGCGCCCACCACCGACTTGCGATTCGCGTTCTTGCGCTCGTAGGTCAGCACCTTGCGCAGCTCGGGCTTGCGGAGCTCCTTGATCCGGCTCTGCACCTGAGGGGCGTTGAGCTCGTCATAGCCGAGGATGGGGAACGAGGGGCCCACGCCCGCGGCGCGCCGGGCGCGATCGGCGCCGCGCACGATGCGGTCGACTGGGTCTGAGTTCCGTGCCCGCTTGGTGGCGGTCCCCGCCTTGCCCAGCAGCGACTCGATCTCCTTGACCAGGTCGTTGCCTTGACCGCGTCCGCGGCGCACCAATTCGGACACGAGGTCGTTCGCGTCCTTGCGCGTCACCCGTCCCCGCGCGGTGGCGTCGTCGAGTGCCTCCTGGATGTGCGTGCGCGTGAGCATCACGACCTCGCGCGGCTTCAGCGCGCCCTGCGCGAGCTGATCGGCGACCGACAGTGCGCCGCCGCCACTGGCGCGACGCGTCCTGGTCGACGCCGCCTTGGCGCTCGTCTGGGTGCGCTTGGCGCCGGCGCTCGCAGCGGTCGCCGTGCCCTTCGCGCCGGTACGCGCGGAGCGCGCTGTTCCGGCGGCGGCCGCCCGCGCGGTCCTGGCC
>JBAQGP010000092.1:0-2866 GCA_049287845.1 Solirubrobacteraceae bacterium
GGCACGGACGCCACGCAATCTCCGCTCGTCCCCGATTCTCTATGCCAGAGGCCGCCGGAGGTAGGCCATGCGCCACACCCTGAGGGGCCAGCGGTCAACTCTCGACCGGCCCTGACAATGGATCGAATGACATCCGCGATAGCGGAACCTACAACAGGGCACCCGGGCCCGGAGCCACCAACTCTCCGACTACTACACGAGCTGCGCAGCAACCCGCGATCGCAGGCAATCTATCTCGATACATACCAACGCGAGCATCGCGCGCGGCCGCATCGACCAACGACCTGAGGACGATCGCGGCCCACGAGGAAGATTCAAAAGCCGATCGACTGACGTTCGGCCAGGACGTCATGAGCAATCCAACGCCCGTGCCCGCTACGGCGGACCGTGGGCAGGCTCACCACCTGGACAGTCGCGCGTTCGGAGCTCTCGACGCCAGCTCGACCTTGGTCCGCACGCCCAATATGACCGCGGTTACGCTTCGGACGGGAGACGACACACGCGGCCAAGTCGCGTCCTCAGCCTACAGCTCGCCCGCGGTTGCGCGAGCCACTCATGTGCTTGCTAGTGGTGCGTCAGCGTTTTAGTTGGTGATTGCGTCGAGTGTCACTCGTCCGCGCGCTGGACTTTCTCGACGATCTGCTCGGCGGTCTTGGTCCAGGTGAACGGTGTGGGGTTGGTGTTGGTGGCGGCGAGGTAGGTGTCGATGGCTGCGATCAGAGCGGGACGGACACGAACGCGCCGCGGCGGATCGCCGGGTTGGTGAGCTGCGCGAAGAAGCCTTCGACCAGGTTGACCCAGCTTGAGCTGGTCGGCGTGAGGTGCAGGTGGAAGCGGGGTGCTGGGCGAGCCAGGCGGTGACGGCCGGGTGCTTGTGGGTCGCGTAGTTGTCGAGGATCAGATGGATCTGCAGGCGCTTGGGGACCTGGCGGTCGATCGTGCGCAAGAACGTGAGGAACGACGGTGACTCGGTGGCGTGAGGGCTTTGAGCAGGAAAGGAGCAACGCGGCCAGCTGCCCGGCACTAGCGCTTTCCTGCTCGAGTTGGCGCTGAACGGACGACCGCAATCGCGACAACGGGCTCGCGCCGATCCCGGCCGGGCGGCGATGGAGGGGACGATGGCCGCCCGCGCCGTAGCGGGGGCGGCCGCGGACGGACCCCGTTTCGATCGAGATCGCCGACCGGGTAGCCCGGCAACTATCGTGGGATCCCCGGCCACGTGGCCGTCCGGTCGCGTGACTGATTCTTCTGGGACTGCGTAGGATGCCCGGCCATATACCGAGGCGCGGGCGACGGGGAGTGGGCGCGATGCCCGGGGATGGTCGGCCGCCTTCACGACGAAGGGGTAGGGCATGCTTGGTCGAGCTCTGACGCATCTGCGCGCCAACGTGGTCGCTTATCTCGCGCTGTTCGTGGCGCTCAGCGGTACGGCGGTGGCTGCGGTGCGGCTGCCGGCCAACTCGGTCGGCACCCGTCAACTACACAATGGCGCCGTGACCGGTCCAAAGGTCGCGCGTCAGACCTTGACCGGAACCAATATCAGGGTTTCAACGCTCGGCACCGTCCCCAACGCGGCGCTGCTCGGGGGCCAAGCACCATCATCGTTTCAGTCGCGTGTCACTGGCGTCTGCTCGGGTGCCAGCGCGATCTCAAATCACGACAGCGGGCCACGTGTCCTGCCAGCCCACTGGTACCGGGACGTTCACCGGGGTGACGGCCGGGACCGGTTTGACCGGTGGCGGATCGACGGGCAATATCTCACTCGGGATCGATCCGGCGGTAGTCCAACAGCGGGTGACGGGCACGTGTACGGCGGGGACAGCGATCTCGTCCGTGGCGCAGGATGGGGTGGTCGCCTGCACCGGTCCCCCGGCGTATTCTGAGGGCCACAATGGATCCGCGGAAACGGTAGCGAGCGGATCCATGTTCCCGTTTAGCACCGTCGACGACGCCAGCGGCATATCTAACTCAAGCGATGGCGCAACCCTGACCGTCGCGACCGCCGGCACCTATGAGATCAGCATCACCCTGATTCCTCAGGCCAGCCTGAGTTTGGCGTCGGTCGCCCTCACAATCGACGACGGTGGACACATCTTCGTGCTTCCCAGCGCCGTCGCTAACGCTCCGGCGACGACCACGCGTATCGCACCCCTAGCCGTCGGCGACACCGTCGCCGTCCAGAACTTCAGCGGGTCGCCGATCACGCTCCAACCCGGCTCGACCCTCGAGCTCGTCCGCCTTGGCCCCTAACCACGCCATAGGCGCCGATCCGGCTGGGAGTCCCAAGAGAGGAGTTTCGCCCGGGTGAAGTGCCCGCCCGTCAGAGCCGACCTTGAGCCACACCCGCTGATCGTTTGACCGCAGGACCCGCTTGTGGGAGGCGGTCCGCGAGCTGGGGTGGGGAGTACGTTCGATGCATGAGCCGAATCGAACATCTCGCCCGCACGTACTGGTTCGACCTGCTGATCGCGCTCCTGGCGATCGTGGCGGTGCTTAACGTGGTGCTCGACCGCGGCTCGCCCGGAGCTCCGACAACGACGCTGTGGTTCTGCCTTCCCGCGCTCGCGATCCTGGTGCTACCGGTGTTCGCGCGGCGATGGTTTCCGTTTGCCGGACCGGCGGCGTACTGGCTTTTGGCCGTGGGAATCTCGTTCGTCGACCCGCTGCTGATCCCGTACCCCGAGTCCCTCTTCCCGATTCAGCTGGCGGTCGCATTCCTGCTCGGGAACCTCCGGGACGCCCGGCGGGCTGGCCTCGGACTGGCGATTGTGCTCGGCGCTGTGGCGACGGTCGTCTACAAGATCCCTGGGCACTCGGTGGACCAGCTCGTCTTCATTCCCGTCGACTTCGCCGTCGCCTGGCTTGC
>JBAQGP010000093.1:0-4659 GCA_049287845.1 Solirubrobacteraceae bacterium
GACCGCGGCGCCGCCGACGGTCACCCGCTCCACGCGCTCGGCCGACCCGTGCGCCTCGGCGTAGAGCGTCGACGGACGGCCGATCTCGGCGCCCTGGTGGATCTCCACCCGCTCGCCGAACCCCACCAGGCCGTGGCGGGCCAGGTGGACGGCCAGCGGCCCCGCCGCGGACCCCGTGGCCGGATCCTCGGCGACGCCGAGGCCGGGACCGAACATCCGCGTCTTGACCTGCGCGCCGTCGACGGCAAAGCAGCTCACCCCCACGGCGCCCAGGCGCCCCAGCGCGCCGATGTCGGGCGCCAGCGCCGTCACCGACGCCGCGTCGGGCAGGCACACGTAGGTGTGTCGCGGGCCGTTGTCATAGACCTCGATCGGCAGCTCTGAGCGGGCGACGCCGATCGCGCTGAGGACCTCGTCGGCGCGATCGAACGCGGTCCAGGTCGGCACCGGCTGCGCCATCTCCCCGAACACGATGCGCCCCTCAGCGCGTGTGAGGGCCACTGCTACCACGCCCGCTCCCGTCCTGAGGTGCACGGTGTGCAGCCCCATGCGCTTGCCGAGCACGAATGCGGTCCCCAGCACGGGATGGCCGGCGAAGGGCATCTCCAGCGCGGGGGTGAAGATCCGGATGTGGGCGTTGGCGTCGGCGCCGCCCGGGAGCACGAACACCGTCTCTGACAGGTTGAGCTCACGCGCGGCCCGTTGCATGGTCTCGGCACTCAGTCCCTGCGCGTCCTCGAACACCGCCACCGGGTTGCCCTGCAGGGGAACGTCGGTGAAGACGTCTGCGACGACATAGCTGCGCATCGTCAGCTAGTCCCCAGCGCCTTGGCCGGCAGCTGGTGCAGCGTGGCCCTCTGGCCCTCCATCTCGTTGAGCAGCAGCACCGTGTTGTTGGCGTCGATGCAGAGGATCTCCGAGAGCTGCTGCTGAGAGATGCCCCCGGGGTCCGCCACGTAGGAGAGCGCCAGGTAGTGGCGCAGGCTCATCCCCAGAAGCGACTCCGGCGCCTGGCGGTGGACCGACTTCGACAGCCGCGAGAGCAGGGTGATGGTGCCGCGTGCGCTGGTGACCGCCACGAGCGCGAGCGTATCAGCGCCAATGAGCATCGACGAACCGGGGGGGATCACCTCTGCAGTGTTGTTCTCGTGACTGACGATCCTCGTCTGCATGCTCGATGGGCGGATATTGGCTCAATGTTGAAGTCACAGATCGCACACGACAGATGCGCGGCGGGTGCGATCTGAGACTCAAGAGGGTTGAAGCCTCAGATCGCACAGCCCAAAAAGGGCGCCTGTGCGACCCCGGGCTTCAAGATCATCCAACCACGCCAAGTCCGCCTTTCAAAGCCGTCGTTGACGTGCGTCGGCGCCCCGCCGCAACGCTGACGGAGACCGCCAACCAGGTCAGCCCGCGGCCATCTCCAGCAGCGTCGTCACCGTGGTCCAGTTGCGCGTCGTGGCGGTGACCCCGAG
Source organism: Solirubrobacteraceae bacterium (assembly GCA_049287845.1). GTDB lineage: Bacteria > Actinomycetota > Thermoleophilia > Solirubrobacterales > Solirubrobacteraceae > Palsa-465. The sequence continues at coordinate 1,476 of JBAQGP010000093.1, forward strand.
CCCCTTGCCGCCCAGGGCATTCCAGAGCTTGGACCGGGCCACGCCGTCGGGGTGCCAGGCGTAGATCTCCCGGCCATGGGCCTCGACGCGCTCGCCACCGACGACCGCGCCCCGAAGCGCGGCGACCGCCTTCGGATCGGGCTTGTCCGAGAGGAAGGTCACCTGGTAGCGCTTGGGATCGTCTGCGACGTCGCCCAGGGGGTTGAGCTTGACCACCGCCGCGAGCTGGCGGGCGCTGCGCACGACCACCGGCACATCGAAGCCGAAGCGCTCTGAGATCAGCGCCGCGGCCCGGCGCTCGAGCGCGGCGGGCGTGGCCGCGCTCTCCAGCACGACGTTGCCGCTCTGCACGTAGGTCCGCACGTCCTCGAAGCCGGCGTCGGTGAGCAGGGCGCGCAAGTCGGCCATCGGCACCCGGCGGGCCGGGCCGAGGTTGATCCCTCGCAACATGATCACCTGCCGCACCGGCGGCAGTCTAAGGAGCTTCGCGTGACCACGATGTGTCCGGCGCGCGACAACGGTCGGACCCTTGCATCATCGCGCCGCACGGATCGGTATGGTGGCGCCCATGCAGCAGGCGCAGCTGCAAAGCGACCATTCGGGCCCGGTCGTGACAGCGAGCGGGGTCAGCCGCCGCTATGGCGAGGGTGACACGGCGGTCACCGCGCTGCACGGGGTCTCGGTGGAGATCGACCGGGGCAGGCTCACCGCGGTCATGGGCCCGTCGGGCTCGGGCAAGTCGACCCTCATGCACATCCTGGCCGGGCTGGACAAGCCCACCGACGGCGAGGTGACCGTGGACGGCACCGAGATCACGCACCTCAACGACGATGCGCTGACCAGGCTCCGGCGCGATCACATCGGCTTCGTCTTCCAGTTCTTCAACCTGCTGCCGATGCTCACCGCCCGGGAGAACATGCTCCTGCCCATGGCGATCGCCGGCCGCGAGCCCGAGGCCGAGTGGCTCAACACGGTCATCGACGAGACCGGCCTGCGCGACCGGCTGACCCACCGCCCGTCTGAGCTCTCGGGGGGCCAGCAGCAGCGTGTCGCGATCGCCCGCGCCCTGCTCAGCCGGCCCACCGTGCTCTTCGCCGACGAGCCCACCGGCAACCTGGACTCCAACTCCTCCGACGAGATCCTCGGCCTGCTGCGCCGCTCGGTGGACTCGGTGGGACAGACGGTGGTGATGGTCACCCACGATCCCAAGGCGGCGTCGATCGCCGACCGGCTCCTGTTCCTGTCTGACGGCGAGGTGGTCAAGGACCTCGCGGGCGCCGACGAGGATCAGATCGTCGACGCCATGAAGGGCCTCTGACCGTGGCCGGGACCGCGCGCTCGGGCCGCGGGTAGGCGTGGTCCGCGTCGCTCTGAGAGGCCTGGCCACGCGGCGCCTGCGCGCGGCCCTCACCGCGGTGGCGATCGTCCTCGGCGTGGCCCTGGTCGTGGGCACCTTCGTGCTCACCGACTCGATCACCGGTGCCTTCAACTCGATCTTCTCCACCATCTACCAGGGGACCGACGCGACGGTGACCGGGCGCAACGTCATCGATTCCAAGGCCACCGGAGGCGCGGGGGCCAACGGCGACGTCCCGCCCTTCTCCCAGTCGCTGCTCGCGCGCGTCCAGCGACTGCCGGGCGTCAAGGACGCGATCGGCGACGTGTCGGGCAGCCTTCAGCTCGTCGTCAACGGTAAGGCGATCACCTCGGGCGGGGCGCCCAACCTCGGCTTCAGCGTCAACCCCTCAAAGCCCCAGTTCAGCTCGCTGCGCCTGGTCAGTGGGAGCTGGCCGGGCCCCGACGGCGTCGTCATCGACACCACCACCGCCAGCAAGAAGAACCTCCGCGCCGGCGAGACGGTCGGCGTACAGGGCGCGGGCCCCGTCCTCCCGCTGAAGATCTCCGGGCTGGTGAAGTTCGGATCGGCGTCGTCGCTGGGCGGCGCCACGCTCGCCGGGCTCCAGCTCGCCACCGCGCAGCGCCTGCTCGGCCGCCAGGGCAAGCTCGACGAGATCCGCGCCAGCGCCAAGCCCGGCATCAGCCCAAAGGCGCTCGTCGCCCAGATCCGGCCGGTCCTCACCAAGGACACCGAGGTGCGCACCGGCGCCCAGCAGGCCACCCAGGACTCGTCGTCGATCACCGGCTTCCTCAATTTCCTCAAGACGTTCCTGCTCGTCTTCGCCGGCGTGGCGCTGTTCGTCGGCAGCTTCGTCATCGCCAACTCACTGTCGATCACCATCGCCCAGCGCACGCGGGAGTTCGCCACGCTGCGGACGCTGGGCGCGTCGCGCAAGCAGGTCCGGCGTTCGATCCTGGTGGAGTCGTTGGTGATCGGCGCGATGGCCTCGGTGATCGGGCTGCTCGTCGGCCTCGCCCTCGCCCAGGGGCTGTTCGCGCTGTTCAACGCCGCCGGGCTCACGCTGCCCAACAGCGGGACCGTGGTCAAGCCACGCACGCTCATCGTCGGCCTCATCGTCGGCGTCGTGGTCACGGTGCTCGCCAGCCTGCGCCCGGCGATCCGCGCCACCCGGGTCGAGCCGATCGCGGCGGTGCGCGAGGGCGCGATCATCCCCGAGGGGCGGCTGGCCAAGTACCGCACGGCGATGAGCGGCGCGACCGCGATCCTCGGCGTCGTCGCACTGGTGCTCGGCCTGTTCGTCGCCAGCGGCACCGGCGCGGTGCTCATCCTCATGGGCCTGGGCGCGGTGCTCATCTTCGTCGGCGTCGCCATGCTGTCGGCTCGGATCGTGCCGCGGCTGGCGACGTGGCTGGGCTGGCCGGCCACCCGGATCGCCGGCGCCATGGGCGAGCTGGCCCGCGACAACACCATCCGCAACCCGCAGCGCACGGCATCGACGGCGTCGGCGTTGATGATCGGGCTCGCGCTCGTCACCTTCGTCACCATGCTCTCGGCGGGGATCATCGCCAACTTCAAGAACGCGGTGAACGACGTCTTCACCGGCGACTACGCCATCACCGCCCAGAACAACTTCTCGCCGATCCCGATCGCGGCCGGCGAGGCCGTCTCCCGCGCTCCCGGGGTGGTGGCCGCCGGCGACGTCCGGGCCGGGGAGGGGCGCCTGTTCGGTTCAAACGAGCAGCTGACCGCGGTCAACCCCACGGTCGGCAGCGTCGTTCACCTCAACTGGAAGCACGGCTCACAGGCGGTGCTCGCCTCTCTGGG
>JBAQGP010000094.1:0-2430 GCA_049287845.1 Solirubrobacteraceae bacterium
CCACATCGGGGGCGGCCGCTGCGGCGCGGACCGCCCCGCCATCGGGGCAGGCCCCGGGCGCCCCGGGCGCCCAGTCCTATCACGATGTGGCCCGCAAGGACTGCTTCGGGACCGCGCGCAACACGACCTCCAAGGTGTGGTTCACCGTCGCGGGCGGCGTGCTCTCGGACGTGTTCAGTCCGAACATCGAGGCCACCAACGTGAGCACGGTTCAGTACATCGTCACCGACGGGCGCACCTTCGCCGACCTCCAGCAGCGCAACATGACCTACGCGCTGGCCTCGCCTGACCGCAGCGGCATGGTCTGCCGGGTGACGAGCACCGACCGGGCCCATGGCTTCCGCCTGGTCAGCGACTACGTCACCGACCCGGCGCGGGCCAGCGTCGTCGTCCACACCGTGATGCAGCCCCTGAGCGGTCGCGGCCGCCCCCTGCGCCATCTGAAGGTGTATGTCCGCTACGACGCCACGATCGACAACAGCGGCGGCGGCGGGACCACCAACGGCGGCGCCAACGATGCGACCGTGGACCCGTCGACCACCGCGCTGGTCTCCTCTGACACCACCCCGCCCACGGGTCCGTTCGCCGCGCAGGTGGTCGGCGCGCTCGTGGCCGATCACCCGTTCCGGGCCGAGTCCAGCGGCTTCGTGGGCACCCCCAGCGACGGCCTGAACCAGCTCGACGCTCAGCACGCGCTGGTGAACGACTACCGGTCGGCCACCGACGGCAACGTGGTGCAGACGGCCCTGCTCGACACGAGGCCCGGCAGGGCGTTCACGCTGGCGCTGGGCTTCGCCCCATCGGCGAGCGCGGCCATCGCCGCCGCGCGGGGCAGCGCCACGCAGCCGTTCGCCCGCACGCTCTCGGGGTACGAGGCGGGCTGGCGCGCCTATGACGCGTCGTTGCGTCGCCCGCCCGACGCGCTTCCCGGCTTCTCCGGCGCGCAGAACGCGGCGATGCAGAGCACGTACTGGCTCTCGGCCAATGTCATCAAGGCCGCCGAGGACAAGACGAACACCGGTGCGTTCGTGGCCTCGCCGACGGACCCGTGGGGCCAGTCGGTGCCGGCGTCGACCACCCACGCGGGGTGGACCTATCGCGAGGTCTTCGCCCGCGACAGCTACGAGACGTTCACCGGGCTGCTGGCGGACGGCGACCGCGCCTCCGCCCGGGACATGGTCCTGTTCATGTTCGACAAGACCCAGCAGCCCGACGGCAGCTTCCCGCGCGACTCCGAGCTGGACGGCTCGGTGGCCCCGGACACGTTCGGGCTCTCGGAGATCGACGAGGTCGCCTACCCGCTGCTGATGGCGTGGGAGGCGGGGCTGGCGGGGAACACGTCCTTCTATGAGGACCACATCCGGCCCGCCGCCGACTACATCGTCGATCACGGCCCCGGCACCGGCGCCGAGCGCTGGGAGGAACATCCCGGCTACTCGCCGGCCACGATTGCGGCCGAGATCGCCGGCCTGGTGGCCGCCGGGCACCTCGCGCAGGCCGCCGGGGACACCGCTCGCGCCCACCTGTACCTGGCCACCGCCGACGACTACCAGCGCAACGTCAAGAGCTGGACCGTCACCACCACCGGCCCGTACGGACCGCGCTACTTCATCCGCGAGTCGGTCTCGGGCAACCCCAACACCAACCAGACCTACAACCTGGGCAACGGCAGCGCGACCAACGTGGATCAGCGCTCGATCATCGACGCCGGCTTCCTCGAGCTGACGCGGATGGGCGAGCTGTCGGCCACCGATCCGGACGTCCGCGCCTCGCTGAAGGTCGTCGACGCGGTGCTCGAGAGCCAGACGAGCTCGGGGCAGGGATGGCATCGCTACGGCATCAAGGCCAGCGGAAGCACCGACGGCTACGGCGACTGCTACATGCCGGATCCGACGAACTGCTCGCCCACCGGCGAGGGATGGTTCACGCACGCCGTGGGCTCCGGTCACCTGTGGCCGCTGCTGGACGGTGAGCGCGCCGAGCAGGACCTCCAGTCCGGTGCCAGCGCCGCCGCCTCGGGTCTGGCGGCGACGTTCCAGCGCATGACCTGGGGGCTGGGGTACGTCCCCGAGCAGGTATGGGAGGACCCGAACACGCCCGCCTCGCCGTTTGGCGCAGACCCGACGAGCGCCTCGATCGGCTTCATCAACGGCAAGGCCGCCGGGTCAGCCGCGCCCCTCATCTGGGGCCAGGCCCAGTACCTGCGCCTGGTGCTCGACCTCCAGGATCGCAGGCTCTCCGACCAGCCGTCGATCACCAGGGGCCGCTACCTGAGCCCCGGCCCGCCCTCTGACGTCGGGCTGACCATCACCTCGCCGTCCGCGGGGGCGACGGCGACGGGCGCGACGACGACGGTGAGCGGGACGACGAGCCCGGGCGCGGCCGTCGATGTGTCGGCCGGGCAGCCGGGAGAGGCGGCCAACACCACCG
>JBAQGP010000095.1:0-1766 GCA_049287845.1 Solirubrobacteraceae bacterium
CAGGCGCGGCGCCCGAGACGGCGGGCACGGTGACCCCCGGCGCCACCACCTCGATCCGTTCCCCATCCACCCCCCAGCGGTCCACGAGCTGGCCCCGCGTGGGCGGTGCCAGGACGATCACGCGCGCTGCCCGGCGCGCCAGAGCCCGCGGTCGCGCCAGACGATGCCACGCGCGCTCATACCGGGTGAAATCACCCGGGCGCAGCTCGAAGCTGAGATCCTGGATGGTGAGGACCAGCGGGATGCCCGGGGACAGGGCCATCGGAGCGATTGTCGGGGCCCACACCACATCGAGCGTCCCGCCCACCAACCGGTCGAGGCGGGGCCGTCCCGTCAGCGCCGCGGCACCGAACAGCGGCCGCCCGGGCAGCGGGTGTCGCCGCACGGCGACGTTGGACGCGAAATCGAGCAGGACCGGACCCCGTCCCGGGAGAAACAGATGCCAGTCGTCGTCCGGGTGGGCACGGGCCAGCGCGGCCAGCAGCTCGCGCAGGTAGCGCGTCACCCCTCGCGCACCGGCGAGCGCCCGAGCGTCCACTCCCACCCTCATGCCGCCGGCACCGTACACGCCATGTTCACAGATAGACTCGCGCCGGTGGGTTCCACGTCGTCCCGGAGCCAGACCGTGGTCGGACGCGACCACGGGTAGGCGATGAGCGCCGCGAGCCGTGTGGCGACCGGCGAGCGTACGCGCCCGCCCCGCTACCTGCACTCGGCCAGGGGCTCGCGCTACGAGGCCCGTGGAGGACACACGCCCGTCGGGGAGCGCCCCGGCGCGCTGCTCCATATCGTGCTGTTCGTCCTCGCGGCGGGGCTGGCCGCGTTCACGATCGTGCAGGGGATCGCGCCCCACGACGAAGGACTGATGCTCCAGGCCGGCGCCCGAATCGCCTCGGGCGAGTGGCCCTACCGCGACTTCTGGAGCAACTATCCGCCCGGACAGCCGCTCGTGCTGGCCGTGCTGCAGGAGATCTTCAGCGCGTCGCTGCTGGCCTGGCGGGTGCTGGCCGTGGTGGTCGACGCGGGCGTCGCGCTGCTGGCCTACCGGCTCGCCCAGCGCCGGGCCCCCGAGATCTACGCGCTCGGCGCCTGGCTGGCGGTGGCCAGCGTGATCGCGTTCCCGATGCTGCCCGGGCCCAACCCGCCCGCTCTGCTGCTGTCCTTCGCGGCGTTGCTGGCGGCACGCCGGCGCCCGGGTCTGGCCGGCGCCCTCGCCGGTCTGGCCGTCCTGTTCCGCTTCGAGCTGGGCGTGGCGGCGATCGCCGGGGTGCTTCTCAGCGCGCCGCGAGGCCAGCGGGCGCGAGGGCTCGGGGTGGCCGTGGCGGTGGGGGTGATCTCGCTGGTGCCGTTCGTCATCGTCGCCCCGCACGCGATGTGGCACGACACGATCGGGTTCTACGCGATCCAGGGGCTCCAGCGCCTGCCCTTCCCTCTCGCCTTCCACGGCCCCCTGCGGCCCAGCAAGCTCATCGAGTTCTACATCCCGCTCATCCTCGTCGCCGGCCTGGCGCTGTGGTGCGTGCAGATGGCCGTCGGGCGCCAGCGCCGGCCGGTCAACGCCCGGGCCTCGATGCATGGCGGGATCGCCGCGGGGCCGCCGGCGCCGGGCCCGGACCCCGAGGCGTGGTCGCTCGCCCCACTGGCGCTGGTCGGGCTGGGCTACCTGCTGGGTCGCACCGACGTCTACCACCTCGTTCCGCTGGCGGCCGTGCTGCCGGTGATGCTCACCTGGGCGGCGGCGCGTGCGCGCCTGGCCTGGCTACGCG
>JBAQGP010000096.1:0-1633 GCA_049287845.1 Solirubrobacteraceae bacterium
CCGCCAAGTTCTCCATCCCGTACTGCGTCGCCCACGCACTCGTCCACGGGCCGCCACGCGTCCAGGACTTCGCCGCGCTCGACGCCGGCACCCGTGAGCGGTCGGCGCGAGTGAGCGTCGTGGTCGACGAGTCGCTGCCCGAGTTCGGCGCCGTGCTCAGCAGCGGCGATCGCGAGGTGGCCCGCGTCAGCTGCCCGCGGGGCGCGCCGGAACGGGCGGCCTCGCCGGCAGACCTGGCGGCCAAGCTCTCGGACCTCGCCGGCGATCGCCTCGCCGGCGTCCTGGATGACCTCGAGGCGCCGGCGGCGCGGGCCCTGGATGCCATCAGGGAGCCAGCCGCTCGATCGCCCAGTCTCCCTCGGGGCGACGGCGGTAGAGCAACCGGTCGTGAAGCCGGTCGTGGCGGTTCTGCCAGAACTCGAAGGTCTGCGGGGTGAGGCGAAAGCCGCCCCACGCCTCGGGCGTCGGCAGCTCGGCGTCGGCGTAGCGAGCGGAGAGCTCGGCCACCCGCGCCTCGAGCGCCGCCCGGCTCTGAATCGGACGGCTCTGGGGAGAGGACAGCGCGCTCAGCTGGCTCCCCCGTGCACGACTGCGGATGTAGGCCGCCGATTCGTTCGCGCTGGTGCGCTCCACGCCACCCTCGATCCGCACCTGGCGTCCCAGAGGGTCCCAATAGAACAGCAGCGCCGCGGCAGGGTTGACCGCCAGCTCGCGGGCCTTGCGGCTCTCGTAGTTGGTGTAGAAGACAAAGCCGTTCTCGTCGGCCTGCTTGACCAGCACCATCCGCACCGATGGCGCCCCGTCGTTGGCCGCGGTGGCCACGGCGGCTGCCTCGGGCATGCGCAGCCCGGCCTCGGCCGCGGCGGCGAACCAGACGTGGAACTGCGCGACGGGGTCGGGGTCGACATCCTCCTCGCGCAGCGGCTCGGCGAAATCAGTCATGTCCGGCCCATTATCGACGGCCGGCGCCGCAGGGGAGGGGAGGGGCCGTGGAGGTCGAAACTGAGCACGAGATGACATCGGCGCACGACACACCATCCGAGCCCGCTGCGCAGCCCGCAGCCACGCCGGCCGCGGCCAAGCCGTCGGCTCCGCCGTGGGCGTACTGGCTGACCAGCACCTCATCCTCCTTCTACGGCTGGCTGATGCGCCCGCGCGTCCGTCTGACCGTGATCGGCGCGATGCTGCTGCTCGTCGGCGGCCTGATCGCGACCAACACGGTGTGGACGCTTCCACTCGTCATCGTCGGCGCGCTCATGGTGGCGGTCGCCTGGATCGGGCACCGGCTCGAGGGCCGGTTTGCCGTCGAATGGGGGGAGGCGGGCACGCAATTGGCGTTCAACGCCACGATCAAGGCGGCCCAGCCGACCTCGGACACTCCGGCGCTGGCGCCGGCCTCCTCGGGCGCCCCCACGCTCGGGCGTCCGGTCGAGCCCGCTCGCGCCGCGAGCGATGTGATCGAGGGCGAGGCCCACACCGTCGAGATCAACGTGACCGAGCTCAAGGCGCTCATCGCCGCCGCGGAGGCCTGGGAGGGCGCGGAGGCCGGGGAGGGCGCGGAGGCCTGGGAGGGCGCGAGGGCCGGCGAGCCCGCGGAGTCCCCCGCGCGCGACATCCGGATCCACCGCCTCGC
>JBAQGP010000097.1:0-5525 GCA_049287845.1 Solirubrobacteraceae bacterium
CCCTTGACGCCGAGCGAGTTGACCGGCGACCGCGTCTCGGTGCGGTCGGTCTCAAAGCTCGGCAGCTCCGCGGCCGTCGCCAGCGCGTAGTCGACGAACGTCCCGGTGATGAGCTGTCCCTGGTCGTCGTAGTGGACGCGTTCGTACAGCGCCTGTCCGATTCCGTGCACGACGCCGCCGTGGATCTGGCCATCGATGAGCATCGGGTTGACCGCCGGGCCGCAGTCGTCGACGGCGACGTAGCGGATCACCTTGACCTTGCCGGTCTCCGCGTCCACGTCCACGATGCAGGCGTGGGCGCCGAACGGGAACACGAAGTTCTCCGGGTCGTAGAACGTCGTCTCCTCCAGCCCGGGCTCCATGCCCTCGGGAACGGCGCCGATATAGGCGACCCCCGCGATGTCGGGCAGCGCCATCCCCTTGTCCGGGGAGCCGCGAACCGAGAACTTGCCGTCCAGGACCTCGATGTCCTCGGCGGCGGCCTCCAGTTCGGCGGCCACGATCGCCTTGGCCTTGGCGACCACCTTGTCGGTCGCCTTGACGACGGCCTCGCCGCCGGTGGCCAACGAGCGCGACCCGTAGGTGTTGCGGCCCTCGGGACCCATGGAGGTGTCGCCGTGGATGACCTCCACCACGGATGCATCAACTCCCAGCCGGTCGGCGACGATCTGGGCCATCGCGGTATCGAGGCCCTGGCCATGGGGCGAGGTGCCGGTGTAGACGGTGACCGCGCCGGTGTTGTGCACGCGGACCATCGCCGACTCCCACAGGCCGGCCTGCACGCCGACCCCAGCCGGGCCGGTCACCCGCGAGGGGGCCAGGCCGCAGATCTCCGTCCACGTGCAGAAGCCCATCCCCCGGTAGATGCCCTGGGTGCGCAGCTGCTCCTGCTCGGCGCGGAAGGCATCGACGTCGACATGCTCCATCAGCTTGTCGAGCGTCCCGTGATAGTTGCCGGAGTCATAGACGACGCCGGTGGCGACCGCGGCCGGGAAGTCCTCCTTGGGGATGAAGTTCTTGCGGCGGATCTCCAGCGGATCAATCCCGAGCTCGTGGGCGAGCTGGTCGAGCGTGACCTCGATCATCTGCGTCGCCTCGGGCCGGCCGGCCCCGCGGATGGCATCGGTGGGGCACTTGTTGGTGAACACCCCGGTGATGTCGGTCTGGACGTTCGGGATCTTGTAACAGCCGCCCATCACGAACGCGCCGAGTGACGGGATCAGCGGCGTGAGGATCATGTTGTAGGCGCCGAAGTCGGCGAGGATCTTGACGTGGAACGCCGTGATCGTGCCGTCGCGCTTGGCGCCCATCTTCACGTGGGAGATCTGGTCCCGGCCCTGGTGGGCCACCGACATGTTCTCCGACCGCGTCTCGATCCACTTGACCGGAAGCCCGAGCTTGCGTGAGGCCCAGCAGGCGAAGAGCTCCTCGCCATAGACCTGGAGCTTCTGTCCGAATCCGCCGCCGACCTCAGGCGCGATGACCCGGACGTGATCCTCACCGAGCCCCAGCAGGAGCGCCATGAACAGCCGCACGAAGTGCGGCACCTGCGTTGAGGTGTACAGCGTCAGCGCGCCGGCCCGGTAGTCGGCCAGGACGCCACGACACTCGATCGGGGCCCCGGCGATCCGATGGTTGACGACCCGCCGCTCCACGATGACGTCGGCCTCGGCGAAGCCCGCCTCAACATCGCCGCCGGCCAGGGACCACTCGTGGACCTTGTTGGTGCCGAACTGCTCGTGGACGAAATGCCCGCCCTCCGCGGCCACCGCGGCCACGGCGACCTCGGGGTCGATGACGGCCGGCAGAGGGTCGTACTCGACGATGACGTCCTCGACGGCATCGCTGACGGCGTAGCGGTCAGCGCCCACGACGACCGCCACCGGGTCGCCGACGTGCTTCACGACACCGCGCGCCAGCGGCCAGTGCTCGGGGTTGTTGACCTCGACGCCGGGCGGCACCCAGGCCATGGGCAGCGGGCCACCGAGGTCGGACATGTCCTCGCCGGTGAATACGGCGTGCACGCCATCGCGGGCCGCCGCCGCGGAAGTATCAATGGAGAGGACCTTGGCGTGGGCCTCGGGCGAGCGCACGAACGCCGCCCACAGCTGGCCCGGGAGCGAGATGTCGTCCACGTACCGGGCGCGGCCGGTGATCAGCTTGGGATCCTCCTTGCGGCGCAGCGCGCGGCCAACATGGCCGGTGGGCGCTGCATCGGTGACGCTCATGCCTGGGCCCCCGACTTCGATGCCGCATCCAGGACCGACTTGACGATGTTGTGGTAGCCGGTGCAGCGACAGAGGTTGCCCTCCAGCCCGTAGCGGACCTCCTCCTCGGTGGGATTCGGATTCCGGGCCAGAAGTGCCGATGCCGACATGATCATCCCCGGGGTGCAATAGCCGCATTGGAGGCCGTGGTTGTTCCAGAAGGCCTCCTGCATCGGGTGCAGGTTGCCCTCGGTGCCGAGGCCCTCGATCGTCGTGATCTCCGCGCCCTCGGCCTGGACGGCGAGGACCGTGCACGACTTCACCGCCTCGCCGTCGATGTGCACGGTGCAGGCTCCGCAGTTGGACGTGTCGCAGCCGACGTGGGTCCCGGTCAACCCGAGCTTGTCGCGCAGTGCGTGGACGAGCAGCAGGCGGGGCTCGGCATCGAGCTCATGCTCGGTGCCGTTCACGTTCAGGCGCACGTTGATAGTGGCGCTCATTCCACTCCTCCTGGGTCGAAGCTCAGCGTCAGGCGGCACCTTACTCCTAGGCAGGCTCGCGGGTCCAGTCGTTGCGCTCGCAACCGTTTGCTAAGGTCGCGTGTATGAAACTTGGACGCCTCATCCTCCGCCTCATCGTCGGTGGCTACTTCTTTGGCCACGGCACGCAGAAGCTGTTTGGCTGGTTCGGCGGCTACGGCCCCGAAGGCACCGGCCAGTTCTTCGAGAGCATCGGGCTGCGTCCCGGCAAGCGTCATGCGCTCGCCGCCGGCGCCGCTGAGGCGGGGGGTGGAGCGCTGCTCATCGCCGGCGCCGCCACGCCCGTCGCCGCATCGATCCTGACGGCCACGATGCTCACCGCCATCAACCGGGTCCACCTCAAGAACGGTCCCTGGGTGAGCGACCAGGGCTATGAGTACAACCTCGTGCTCATCGCCGTCGCCCTCGCTCTGGCCGAGACCGGCCCCGGCAGCCCGTCCGTCGACGACGCCATCGGCGCGAGCTGGCACGGGCCCAAATGGGCGGTGCGCTCGCTGCTGCTCGGCATCGCCGGCGCGATCGGCGCGCACGTGGTGGCCGAGAGCGCTCCGGCTCCAGAGCCCCAGCCCGACGCCCCGGCGACCGATGCCGCTGCCGCGCCGCAGGCCGAGGCCGCCGCTACGACGCCGTCGTCGGACTAGCCACCGGCTGGGCCACCGCTCCGTAGAGCTCGGGCCGCCGATCGGCCATCAGGTCGGCCAGCTCCGTGTAGGTCTTGTCGTGTGAGCGCGTGAGGTCAACGCTTGCGCTGGCCGGCCCGGCGCCGGTCTGCGAGTCAAGCACCCACCCCTGCTCGTCGACGATGCTCGTCCCGGCATTCCATTGCTGGCCGCGCTCGGTGCCGGTCCGGTCACAGCAGGCGATGGACACGCGGTTGACCCGGGCGGCGGCCATGGCGATCGTGACCTCGGGCGCCCGCTCGCCGTCCGGCCGCGGCACGTAGGGCCAGTTGGTGGGCACGCAGATGAGCTCCGCACCGGCCAGGGCCAGGGTGCGCGGCATCTCGGGGAACTCCAGGTCGTAGCAGACAAGCACGCCGATCCGCCCGGCCGGCGTGTCGAACACCCGTGGCGGGTCGCCGCCGGGCGTGAACCAGAGCTTCTCGCGGTCCCACAGATGGCCCTTGCGATAGACGCCGAGCACTCCCGAGCGGTCCACGACCGCCGCGCTGTTGTAGACCAGCCCGTCGTCACCATGCTCGGCGAAGCCGCCGATCACTACCGCCGAGCCGGCCTCCGCCGCCCACTGCTCGAACAGGGGGTCCTGAGGGGTGATCGCCACCGATGCCGCCTCCTCGGCGGACTCGAACATGTAGCCCGAGGTGACGAGCTCCGGCAGCACCACCACGTCGGCGCCGGCGCCGACGGCGTCGGCGATCGCGCTCAGCGACAGCCGTCGGTTGGCCTGTAGGTCGGCGATGCGCGGGGCTACCTGCTGGCACACGATCGTGGTCATGGACGGATCCTAGTGCCCCTTCGCGCCAGGAGCCACTAACCGCTGGGCTTGGCGGCGAGCACCTGATAGACCGACGCCCAGCCGGTGGTGAAGCCGGCGCGGGCGGCGCGCAGATACAGCTTCCACACGCGCGCCCGCTCCTCCCCGGCGAGGCGCACGGCTTCGTCATAGCGGGCCTCGTAGCTCTCGATCCAGTAGCCGAGCGTCCGTGCGTAGTCCTCGGGCAGGCCCTCGACGTGGCGCACCACGAGGCCGGTGCGCTCCATCGCCTGGGCGATGCGGCTCAGTGGGAGCGGGACGCCGTCGGGGAAGACGAAGCGCTCGGAAAACGCGCCCTCGTCCTCGGTGTCGAAGTCCATGAGCTTCGCGATCCCGTGGTTGAGCAGCCGGCCGCCCGGGCGGAGCAGATCGTGGAGCGTGCGCATGTAGAGATCGATCCGCTCCTCCCCCACGTGCTCGACCATGCCGATCGACGAAACGGCGTCGAATCGCTCGCCGGGTGGGCGGGGCAGCAGTTCCCGATAGTCGGCCAGCCGCAGCGTCACGCGGTCTGAGACGCCGGCCTCCTCCACCTTCTGGCGGCCGAGCTTGACCTGCTCCTCTGACAGCGTGACCCCGAGGACCGACACGCCGTAGTGCGTCGCCGCGTGGATGGCGAAGCTCCCCCATCCGCAGCCCACGTCGAGCACCCGCTCGCCTTCCTGGAGGGCCAGCTTCGTGCAGACGAGTCCCAGCTTGGCCTGCTGGGCCTCCGCGAGCGTCTGCGCGCCGCCCTTGAAGTACGCGCAGCTATAGGTCATCGACGGATCCAGGAACAGTGCGAAGAACGCGTTGCCCGCGTCGTAGTGGTACGCGATGGCGCGCCGATCGCGGCCCAGCGTGTGGCGCTCTCCGGTCAGCCGCAGCTCCGAGGCCGGCCGCCGCGGCGGCTTGGTCAGGCCGCAGGCGCGCACCAGCGCCAGGCCCACCCGAGCCATCTGACCCGGTGATATGCGCGGCGGCTCGAAGGTGTCGACCACGCGCAGGGATTTCTCGATGTCGTCGGTGTCGATCAGCCCGAGGACATAGGCGCGTCCCAGCCCCAGCTCCCCCGGGGCGCGGATCACGTGAGCCAGCGCCTCGGGCGAGCGGAAGCTGAAGGTGGGCGCGTCGGGGACGGTGGCCGGGACCTCGGTCCCGTCCCAGAAGCGCAGGGCGAAGGGCCGTTGCGGGAGCACGGCCGCGAGCTCGCGGCGCAGAGATGCGGGGTTGGCAAAAGGCAAGGCCGCGGGAGCTTAGCCGCAGCGGGCCCGCGTCAGCTGTGCCGCCGCCGCGTCAGCTGTGC
>JBAQGP010000098.1:0-6489 GCA_049287845.1 Solirubrobacteraceae bacterium
CCGGGTGTGCTGTCTCATCCACTTGTAGTGGGTCGGTTCGGCCTCAACGGCGATGAACCGGTGCTTGAGCTCCGGCCGGTACCGGCGCAAGGCAGCGGCGGCGTTCACCGTGAAGCGTCCGAAGCCCGCACCGAGCTCGATCATCGTCAGCCGACCGCTTGCATCCTCGAGCGCGTCAAGCACAGCCTGCCACTCGGTGAGCTCAGCCGCTCCGGGCCGTCGCCACGAGTTGGTGCCGGGCGCGACCACGTCGAAGTCGCTGCTGCCGATGACATCCAGCTCTGCATCGCTCTCGAGAAAGCGGTGAAAGAGTTCCCCGGGCAATTCGGCGATCATCTTCGCACGGATCGGCTCAACTGGCTGCGGAGCTTCCGCAGACCCCCCACCACCGGTTCCGCCGCTAGGTCCGCGTCCACGTCCTGCCCCTGGACCTCTCCCTGCTCCACCACCGTGAGCGACCGCAGCTGTACGCCCAAGCGACGCGGGTCGTCTCCCACTCCGAAATCGACCGGTCGCGCCGGCTCATGCACGTGGAACTCGAGAACCGCGCCGTCTCTGGACTCCACGGCAGCAGGAGGAAGGTCGATCTGCAGCGGTTGCTCGGGGTCTCCAAACCGGTAGGTGTGGTGCACAACCCGCTGGGCGCCAACCGAGATCTCGGCTTCGATGGCCCTGTGCTCGGCCGTGACGAACGGCTCGAGGTCCAGGATGAGGCGAACCTGGGCGGACGGCGCACTGGTCAGGCGAAAAGCCAGACGGGCCGTCTCATCGTCGGTCCAGACGCCCGTCGGTTCGAGGGCTGACCATCCATCCCCTAGAAAACGATCCGCATCTGACCCCGCGGTGAAGGTGACCGTCTCGCCGATCGCCAGGGATCGATCCATCTGCTGCAGGGAGAGGTCCCGGACATGGACACCCAAGCGACGATCGTCGCTGGACCAACCGAGCTCCAGCGGCGACCTGGGCTCATCGACCGAGAGGATGAGATCAAACTCGCCCTGGGGTACGACTTCGGAAGGCAGCTCGATACGCCATGGGCGTGCCGGCGGACCGTTGAATCGTCGAGTGGCGATGCGGTCACCATCGATGTCCACGTGCACTTTGAGTATGTCATTCGAGGCCACGCACACCATCGCCACAGTCAGGTCCAGAATGCAATCGCCGGCGTCGGCCGCGCTGACGGCGAGTCTGAGCTCAGACCGTGGGCCCTCAGTCCAAATCCCGGTCTTCTCGGGCTCAGGCCACCCGGCACCGAACCCGCTGTAGTCCTGAAGACCGGCGACCTCCACGCTCTTCCCGGGCCGCACCACCAGCGCTCCTGTGCCAATCCCCCGCCGGGCCCACCAGCGCATGAGCTTATGCGCCCGCCAGAGTTCTTCCTTGAGCGCGGCCTGATCGCCCTCGGGAACCAGCTTCACTGTGGCACGGCGCACCCGGGAGTGGACGGTGGTGTAGCTGCAGTCGAACTGGGTGAGGACGTAGGTGTCCCAGAACGACGACGAACTGTTGAGGAGGAACATCGGACGCGGGTGTTGGGTCTGGCCGCAGCGTTCGCGCTCGCGCTCGACCAGCCGGTCCAGGACGACAAGAGCGCCGGCGAGAACCGGCGGGAAGCTGGATGCCTCGCCCTTGCCGCTGGCGTCGAAGCAGGCATCGATCATCGAGTGATCGAGCCCGAGATCCACGACGAAAACGTCGGCAGTGTCAGCGAGCTCATCGATGGTGCTCATGGTCACGTCATCGAACCGTGCCACCTTCATCGGCCGGGCAAAGCCAAGCCGCTCGACGACCTGGCCGAGCATAGTTTGCAGAACCGTGTTCGCACCCAGGTATCCGATGGTCGCGTCAGGGGCGGCGAGGACAAGCGCGTCCGCGACGAAGGGAAGGACGTGGCCTGAATCGTAAGCGAGTGCGAATGGCGCGCTGTAGGCGTCAGAAGGCACCTGGGGTCCGGGGGGAATCGCCTCGACGAGAGCGTCGACGCATCGGGCGCTCACAACGCCTCGCATCGGCACTGTCGCCAAGGCCACTTCGGCCAGTCCCCACGTCGCTCGCTGAGCCGGAAGGTCGGGCTGCTCGACTGAGAAGAAGAACCTGTTCAGGTCGTTGGCAACGCGGGTGCCGTGGTAGACGGTACGGGTCCGGTTGTGGTTGCAGTGATAGCCCGAGAGATGGGGCTCCAGGGTCTCGATGGAACCGCGATGGAGGAGCAACCGCCGGCTGAGGTTGGAGTCGACGTGATAGCCGTGGATCATCTCCTCGTCGAAGCCGTCCACGGCCTCGAAGTCCTCGCGCAGGATCAGCTGACAGTCGCCGGGCGCGTCGAAGCGGATCCACTCATGACTCACCGTCGGCTCGTCGAGCCTCAGCGCCGGACCGAGACGTCCGATCTCCGCCGTCGCGCGGGCGGGATCGGTGCGAGGAAGCCACTCCCACAGCCACTCAGGAAGCTCGAATCGCGGCAGGCCGTAGTAGCCGTCCGGGAGATCGGCGCAGATCTCGCTCATGCTCTGCCCCCGGAGGGGCACGAAGATCATGTCCGTGTTGGTGGAGAGGAGCCAGCGGTTGGCGGGGTTCGCGCGCCGGGCGGCGCTGTTGCGGGCGATGGGCTCGAGCGCCGGCAGATGGGTACGCCCAGCGAACCGCTGCTCGTGAACCGCTTCGGGAACGCGGAGGACGCGGAGGCGGTCCAAGCAGCGCTCGGTCAGCGTGTCCGAGATCGCCTCGATGAATGTCGGGAGCTCGTCCGGCGTGTTGTAGTCGACGAAGATCACTTCGTCGTCGGGATCGGTCAGGACCTCGGCGATGCAGTTCAGGCTCAGCGCCGCGCGCCGGTGCAGGTTGTATCCGTGCGCGTCGTTGCGGCCGTAGAGCACGACGGAGATCATGGGCGTGAAGTCACGCGAAGACCGCGCCGCGCCAAGCTCAGCCCGATCGGATGGCGGCGCCCTCAGGAACGTTGCCCGACGAGGCCGTCAGCTCGTCGTAGATCCAGCCGTAGGTCTTCTCCATCCCCTCGGCGAGCGGCGTGCTCGGCTCCCAGCTCAATCGCCCCAGGATGCGGGTGTTGTCCGAGTTGCGCCCGCGGACGCCCTTCGGCGCGTCGAGGTTGTACCGACGCGTCAAACGGATACCGGCGATGTCCTCAACGATGTCGACGAGCTGATTGATGGTGACGAGCTCGGCCGAGCCAAGGTTGATCGGTTCGAGGATGTCGCTCTCCATGATCTTCGTCGTACCGGTCAGGCAATCGTCGATGTACATGAAGCTACGGGTCTGCTCTCCGTCACCCCAGATCTCGATCTCGCGCCGGCCGGACAGCTTGGCCTGCGCGACCTTGCGGGCGATCGCGGCTGGGGCCTTCTCGCGGCCACCGTCATAGGTTCCGTGGGGCCCGTAGACGTTGTGGTACCGGGCGACCCGGGTCGCGATGCCATAGTCGTCACGGAAGTTGCGGCACATCCGCTCGGAAAACAGCTTCTCCCAGCCGTAGCCGTCCTCCGGCATCGCTGGGTAGGCGTCCTCCTCGCGTAGCGCGGTGACCTTGGCCTCCTCCTGGAGGTGGACGTTGTAGACGCAGGCCGATGAGGACAGGAAGTGACGTTCGACGCCCGCCTCCCGGCCGGCCATCAGCAGGTGGGTGTTGATCAGAACCGAGACCATGCACGCGGCGCGGTTGGCCTCGATGAAGCCCATGCCGCCCATGTCACAGGCGAGGTTGTACACATGCTTGACCCCGTCCACGGCACGCTGGCACGTGTCCAGTGAGCGGAGATCTGCGACGTGGTTGTCGACATCGTCGAACCGCTGGTACCACTGCTCCGGCGGCTTGATGTCGACGGCGCGAATCGTCTCGAAGCCGCTCTCGCGCAGGTGGCGCACCAGCCAACCGCCGATGAATCCCCCTGCGCCGGCCACCAGAACGGGATCGGTCGGCGCGATCATGCTTCGCTCCATGGTCCTCCCCTAGGCGCCCGTCTCGGCCTGGACCCGATCCCTGGGCGTCCGACCGAGGCGGACGATGTCGATTGCGTCTCCATAGCGGTCCTCCGGCACGACTCCCCAGCAATCAATCACGATCCGGCGGTCGGCCCCGCCGCTGAGCGCGTCGAGTGGAAGATCGGCGAACTCGCGCCACGGCGTCGTGATGACCACCACGTCCGAGCGCTCGAACAGCTCCACGACCGAGGCACAGCCGTGTACGTCGTCGGGGAGCCTGTTCAGCGCGGCCGGCATGGCAATCGGGTCGTACACGTTGACGTCGCGACCCTCCCGGATCAGGAGATCGGCGAGCGCGACGCCGGGGCTCTCGTCGACCACGCCGGTGTCCGGCTTGTAGGAGAGGCCGAGCACGCCGACTGCATTGCCGTCGCGCAGATGCGACCCGACGATGCGCGCGAGCCGGTCTGACTGGGCGACGTTGATCGCGTCCGTAGCCTGCGCAAGCGCCGGATCCGCCCCGATGTCGTGTGCCAGCACCGCGAACGCCTTGTTGTCACGCGGAAAGCACGGGCCACCGTAGGCAAGGGCCCCGCGCAGGTACTTCGGCCCGATCCGGGTATCGAGCCCGAGGGCGTCAGTCACGCTGTCCACATCGGCTCCCGGCAGCCGCTCGCACATGTCCGCCAGCGCGTTGGCGTAGGAGATCTTCATCGTCACATAGGTGTTCACCGCGATCTTCGTCAGCTCTGCGTTGACGATGGCCATGTGACGGAACGGCGGATCGTTCTCGCAGACACTCGAGTAGATGCGCTCGATCACCGCTCCCGCTCGGGGGTCCGATTCGCCGATCAGCACCATGTCCGGAGTGAGCATGTCCTGGATCACGTTTCCGAGAGCAATGAACTCCGGGCTGTAGCACAGGCCGAGTGACTCTCCCACCTGTCGGCCGGACAGGCGCTCCAACACGGGCTTGATCTCCGCCTCGCATGAGCCGGGCATGACGGTGCTGCCAACGACAACGACCTGATACTCATCGCGTCCCTGCAGCGCCGGTCCCAGTGCCTCGAGCGCGGAGAGGATGTAGGCGTTGGTGAAGGCGCCTCGCTCATCCGACGGGGTTGGGACCAACAAGATAATGACGTCACTGTTGGCGGCGGCGGTGAAGTCGACAGTGGCGGTCAGACGCTCGCGTGACGCCGTGATCAGCTCCTGCAAGCCGGGCTCGTCGACCGGCGCCTGTCCATCGTTGACCAGCCGGACCACCTCGTCGTTGACGTCTACGCCTACCACCACGTTGCCCTTGCTGGCCAGTACCGCCGCCAATGGCGCGCCAAGCTTTCCCAATCCGATGACTGCGATCCGCATACGACTAGCCTACCCAGCCCGCGCCGTGACCATCAAGTGCCACCCGAACTGACGCTCGAAGGCGCGGAACATCGGCTCGGGCATCCAGCGGAAGTATGGCACTTTCACATAGCGGTACTGCACGTAGTCGCGAACGCGGTACGGAAACACATGGTCAACTGACACGTCTTCGACGCGGAATCCACTTGCCTGCACGAGGTCGCGTCCTTGGCTCCGGCTGTATGAGTAGGTGACCGGACACCCGGTCTCTGCCTCGGAGTACCTGGCGATGAGCTCGTCGGCGTTCCAGAACCTGCCGCGTCCCTCTGCTGCCAAGATCCACAGCACCTTCCACGAGTGGCGATGGTAGACCATCAGCTTCAACGTGCCGCCGGGGGCAGCAAGCGCGCGCATCTCTGCGAGAGCGCGGTCGGGCTGAGGCGTGTGGTGGATGACGCCAAAGGAGTAGATCAGGTCATACGGGCCGCCCGACACCGCCGACGTCAGCTCCTCGGCGTTCGCCTGGACAAAATCGATCCTGTCTCGCACGCCCATCACGCTCGCGCGCTGCTGCGCGATGCGCAGCGACTCCCCCGAAAGGTCCACGGCGGTCAGCTTGGCTCCCGCCCGGGCAAAGTTGATCGAATCGGTGCCGATCCCGCAACCGACCTCCAGTACACGCTTACCGTTCCACCGCTCAAAGTCGGCGAACGCCGGGATGTGGGGCTCGACGAAGTACTTGCGGGCCTCGACCTCATCGAAGTACTCGCGCGAGCCGACCGGCTTCGTCGAGTGGCGGACGTTGCAGGGGCGATCGTCCCAATACCTGCGGACGTCTGCGATCGACTTCTGGGGTGCGCTACGACTCATCCAGTACCTCGGCCATTGGAGGTGCGTCATCCTCTGGCTCAGACAGATTAGCGGCCTCTCTGGACCCAGCGACTTCCCGGTGCGGCGACTATAGGTCGTCGAGAGCAAACTTGTACCGTCCGCCGGAGGCACTGGTCAGGAAGCTAACTGGCGAACCGCGGCCGCAGCCTTGATATCAGCGACCTGACATCCAAAGATCCGGAGTCGACTCGAGCGCCCCTCCCTGAGCAGAAATCGATCGCGTTTCCCTGGAGTCAGACGTTGGGATTGCGCCACACTTGCACGCCATCCTCGAACAGGATGCGACCCCACGGCGTGTCCGACTCGGCGCCG
>JBAQGP010000099.1:0-3338 GCA_049287845.1 Solirubrobacteraceae bacterium
GCGGTGACCACGCCGAGCTGGCGGAGGGCGTGGCGCTGGGCCACGTGGACCTCGGCGTGGGCGCGGAGGCGATGGAGCGGCGGCGCGATCCGCGGGAGGTCTGTGAGCTCGGAGAGATAGGCGCTGCGGGCGTCCGCGGCGCTGACCCCGGCGGCATCGCGCAGGTTCACGAGGGCCTCCTGTGCCAGCGTGCCCGTCAGCTGCCGTGACCCCATGGTCCCCGCGCCAAAGCGCGGCGCCTCCTCGGCGGCGCAGATGAGCACCCCGGCGCCCGGTCCCAGCTGGGTGGCGACCTCGAGCCCGAGCACGGTTCCCAGCGCGCCGTCATAGCGGCCGCCGTCGGGCACGGTGTCGACATGGGAGCCCGAGGTGACGATCGGCCCGGAATCCGCTTCCCAGCCGCCGCGCAGCGCCCACAGGTTGCCGAACGGGTCGAGCGCGGGCTCCAGGGCCGCCTCGCGGGCCCAGCCGGCGACGAGCCTCATCGCCGCTGCCTCGGCGGAGGAGTAGGCGGGGCGGTCGGCGCCACCGCCGGGACCCGGGGCAATGGACCAGAGTTCCTCCAGCCGCGCGGCGATCCGCGCGGCGTCAGGCAAGGGCGTACTCGGCCAGCGGCTTGCCCAGCATCGCCTCCACCTCTGGATAGACGCTGGGCTCGCGAACGCCGTCGCCCAGGGGGACGTTGGCCTTGGGCACGTGGAGCACGGCCACCTCGTCGCCCTCGCGCAGGTTGGCGATCGAGATGATGCGCCCGGTGTGGACCGACAGCGTGGTCAGCACGTCCGGGAACGTCGCCAGCCGCTCCTCGCCCGACTCGGCGGTGAGGTACTCGTTGACAAACCCGAGTTCGAGGTCCTCGACCTCGATGGTGCCGATGTCAAAGGCGTTGTCGGTGCGCAGGGTGCGACTCCGCACGGCGCCGGTGGTGAGGATGCGACCGCCCAGGTGCTCGGCGGTGACGTCGATCATCCGCTGAGGGCCGGAGGCCTCGGCGCCGAGGATGGCCTCGCCGAGGTCCAGGGCGAAGCTGATCGCGCCGACCGCCGCGTGGGCGGCGACGAAGGAGGCGGGCAGCGGGTTGCGCGCGCAGGTGATGAAGCCGCCCGACTGATCGGAGGCGGTGCGCAGCACGTTGGCCGTGTGGCGCACAGTGCCCCGGGTGACGACCTCCAGGTAGCGGTTCTGCGCGCGGTTGCCGCCGGCCACCGCCTGCACCGTCTCATAGTCGTCGTCGGCGGCGAGGCCGAACGACCCCATCTTGCCGGTGGGGTGGGCGCGGCCATCGCCCGCGGCGTCCACCACGATGGTGCCGAGCACCGCCGAGGCCACCCATCCGTTGCAGGTCGTCGAGGAGCCGTTCTGGGCGGTGACGGTGCCGACGATCGGCTCGTCCACCGCGTCCATCAGCAGTTCGAGCGCGCGCACGTAGTCCCCGGGACGCATCTCCCAGCCGACCGCGGCGGGCGCGCCGATGGCGCTGACAGTCGCCAGCATGGCGTCGGGGTCAAGCTCATCCAGCGTGGCCAGCCGCGGGGTGCCGTACTGGACGGCGGTGGTGCCGACGAGCATGCCGTGATCCACCCACCCGCCGCCACCGGCGGCGAGCACGGAGCCGCCCGCGACCGCGGCATGGACAGCGTTGAGGTCGAGCTCTCTCATGCCGCGGACCCTAGGGATCCGAGGCCGAGCCCGTGTTCCGCGGCGCAGGCGCGGGCGTCCTCATAGCCGGCGTCGGCGTGGCGCAGGACCCCGAGCGCGGTGTCCACGTGCAGGGCCGCTGCCAGCCGCGCGGCGCCGTCCTCGTCGCCGGTGGCCACGACGGTCATCCCGGCGCTCTGCGAGTAGCCGGCATAGCCACCGCCGCCGGCGTGCAGCGCCACCAGGTCGGCGCCGGAGGCAGTGCTCAGCAGCGCGTTGAGCAGCGGCCAGTCGCTGACAGCGTCCGAGCCGTCGGCCATCGCCTCGGTGATGATGTGGGGGTGGGTCATGGACCCTGAGTCCATGTGGTCGCGCGTGAAGGCGACCGGCGCCCGCAGGCGTCCGTCGGCGACGGCCTCATTGACGGCCAGCGCCAGACGGTCGCGTTCGCCGTGGCCCAGCCACGCGATCCGGGCGGGCAGCCCCTGACGGGCCACGTGCTCCCTGGCGAGCCCGATCCAGTCGGTGATGCGCGCGGTCCCATCAAAGAGCTCGAGGCACAGCTCGTCGATGGTGGCGAGGTCGGCGTCGTCGCCCGAGAGGCAGATCCAGCGAAACGGCCCGATCCCGCGGCAGAACAGGGGCCGGATGTAGCGCGCGGTGAAGATGTCGATGGTGAGCGCCTCGGGTAGGCCGCCGGTCGCGGCGTGGGGACGGATGTTGTTGCCGTAGTCGAACACCACAGCGCCGCGCTCGCGCAGGGCGAGCATCGCCTTGACGTGGCGGACCATCGTGGCCAGCGCCAGCGCCTCCAGCTTGCCCGGGTCCCCGCGGCGCAGCGCCGCCACCTCCTCCAGGCTCACGCCCGTGGGCAGGTAGCCGGTGCGCGGATCGTGGGCGGAGGTGAGGTCGGTGACGACGTCGGGGACGACATCGCGCGCCACCAGGCCCTCCAGCAGATCCGCGGCGTTGCCGATCAGCGCGATGGCGCGGGCCTCACCCGCGGCGCGGGCGCCGAGGGCCGCGTCGAGGGCCTCGTCGACGTCCTCGGTGACGAGGTCGACCACCCCCGCGTCGCGGCGGCGCCGGACCTTCTCGGCGTCGGGGTCGGCGATCAGACTGACGCCCTTGAGCATGCGGGTGATCGCCACCGGCTGCGCGGCGCCCATGCCCCCGAGTCCGGCGCTCACGGTGAGGCGCCCGCGCAGCGTGCCCCCGAAGTGCTCGCGCGCCACCTGGGCGAACGTCTCATACGTGCCCTGGAGCACGCCCTGGGACCCGATGTACTGCCAGCAGCCGGCGGTGAGCCCGCCCCACGCGATGAGGTTGCGCCGCTCCAGGTCATAGAAGACCTCGGGGGTCGCCCAGCGCCCGACGAGGTTGCCGTTGGCCAGCAACACCGCTGGGCTGCGCGGGCCGGTGGGCAGCACCGCGATCGGCTTGCCGCTCTGCACCACCAGCGTCTCGCCGTCGCGCAGGTCGTGCAGCGCGGCGACGATCCGCGCCAGGCTCTCGTGATCGCGCGCCGCCTTGGCGTGCGCGGCGTAGACCACGAGGTTCTCCGGATCCTCGGCGATCGCCAGGTTGTTCTCGAGCAGGCGCAGGATCGCCTCCTGACGCCAGCCGCGGCAGCGCAGCGGCACGAGCGGTGGGCTAGGCATGGGCCGCCGCCGCTGGGGCCGCGGCCGCCGTCGCGGCGG
>JBAQGP010000100.1:0-2789 GCA_049287845.1 Solirubrobacteraceae bacterium
CTGCTGCTCCTGGGCCTCATCGCCGCGCCCGGCGGGGCGGCCCGTGCGCTGACGGCGCGACCCTACCGAGGCCTCGCCCTGTCGGGCGCGATCGCGCTGCTGGCGATGTGGGGCGGGCTGGCGCTCAGCTACATGATCAGCGCCCTACCGGCGAGCACGGCGGTCATCGGCCTGGCGGCAGGCGCCTACGCCGCCGCCGGGATCGGGTCGCGCCTGTCGCGGCCTCAGCGCCGGCGCAACCGGGTAGCCCGAGGTCCGGCGGGCATGCTCAGGCGGGAGTCGTAGCCCGAGCCGCCGCCGGTACCCCAGGTAGCGGGGAGGTATCTCCTCCGCCGGCGACGAGGCGCACATTCGTCGCAGTCGCGCGGTCCCTGCAGACGACTCTGGGAGCGACACGGCGCGGGGATGCCATGGTCAGACCCTCGATCGGTTCGCAGTAAATGGCGCCGGCGCGACATGCATCGGAGCGTACGTTCCGGCCTGTCAGCTTTTCGTAAGAGGATTCTGAGGATCGGCTGATAATGCGCCCTGGGGGGATCGCACCGCGTCGGTCGGCCGTGGGCGCGTGGCGGGACTCTCGCGCAGGCGAGGCAGCGTGACGCGAACCTCGAGACCCCCGGCCTCCGGCGCCAGCAGAGTGGCCTCGCCGTGATGCGCCTGCGCGATCGACCGCACGATGGACAGGCCGAGCCCGAAGCCTCGCCCCGACCGGTCCAGGCGCCGGAACGGCTCGGCCAGCTCCCCCACGCGCGTCGGGTCGATCGGCTCGCCTCCGTTGGCCACCAGGAGCTCCACCTCCTCGCCCGAGCTTCGCGTCCGGACTTGCAGGTACCCGCCGGGCACGTTGTGGTGGATGCCGTTGTCGACCAGGTTGGCGATCAGACGCTCGAGCAGGCCGGGATGGCCACTCGTCCACGCCGGCTCCAGGTCGTCGCGGATCTCGATCTGGGCCTCCTCGACGGGCGCCGACAGGTCCGTGATGCAGTCAGCGGCGAGCGCGGCGATGTCGACGGGCTCCTCGTGACCGGTGGCCGCCTCGCTGCGCGCCAGCAACAGCAGGCTGGCGATGAGCCGTTCGCAGCGATCGACCGTGTCGCGCACCGCCTCTCCCATGTCGCGCAACTCCCCGACGCCGGCGTCGGGATCGGCAAGCGCGACGTCGACCTCGGTGCGCATGATGGCCAGGGGCGTGCGCAGCTCGTGCGAGGCGTTGGCGACAAAGTGCCGCTGGCTGGCAAACGCGCCGTCGAGCCGGGCGAGCATGCCGTCGAAGGTGTCGGCG
This sequence comes from Solirubrobacteraceae bacterium, assembly GCA_049287845.1. Lineage (GTDB taxonomy): Bacteria > Actinomycetota > Thermoleophilia > Solirubrobacterales > Solirubrobacteraceae > Palsa-465. The sequence goes on from JBAQGP010000100.1 coordinate 1,283, forward strand.
AGCTCGCGCAGCTCGTCGGCGGGACCGGGAAGATCGATCCGCTCGCCGAGGTTCTCGCTCGAGACGCGGCGGGCCGTCGCGGTGATCTCGCGCAGCGGCGCGAGCGCGCGGCCGGCCAGCAGCCAGCCGATCAGCACCGAGATCGCGGTCATCGCCACCAGCGCGACGGCGTACTCGATGAGCAGCCGGTGCAGCGCCCCGCCCAGGATCTGACTCTGGACGGCGTGGATGAGCTTGCCCGTCGCGGACCCGGGCGGGAACCCGAACTCTCCCCGGACCGGCCGGATGCCCAGGCGGATGAGCTCAGCGCGCAGGCTGTGGTGGGTGCGCAGGTTAGTGCGCACGAACACGTAGCCGACCGTGAGCAGCGCCGCCCCGGTGATGAGGAAGACCGTGCCGTACAGCGCGGTCAGCCGCAGACGGATCGTCGGTGCCGGGGTGCGCCGCGGGCGTGACGGACGGTCAGACGCGCGGCGGCTGCCGGCCATCACGCCATCCGGTAGCCCACTCCGATCACCGTCTGCACCACCGGCGGATCGCCCAGCTTGCGGCGCAGGGTCATGATCGTCATTCGCACCACGTTGGTGAACGGATCGGTGTGCTCGTCCCAAACGCGCTCCAGCAGCTGCTCTGCGGACACCGTAGCGCCGTCGGCCGCCATGAGCGCCTCCAGCACGGCGAATTCCTTGCGCGCCAGCGCAAGCTCCTGGCCCGCGCGCGTGAGCCGTCGGCGCGCCGGGTCGAGCTCCAGGTCGCCGTGGCGCAGCACCGGCGGACGACTGGGGGAGGTGCGCCGGGCCAGCGCGTGGATGCGCGCCACGAGCTCAGCGAAGCGAAACGGCTTGGCCAGGTAGTCGTCGGCGCCGAGCGACAGCCCCTCGATGACGTCCTCGAGCGCGCCTGCGGCCGTCAGCATGAGGATCCCGGTGTCCGGGCGCTCGTCGCGCACGGCGCGGCACACGTCGTCGCCGTGCACGCCGGGCAGGTCGCGATCGAGCACGAGCACGTCGTAACGGACGACGCGCGACTTGACCAGTGCCTGCTCGCCGTCCGGGGCAAGGTCAACCGCGAATCCCTGACGGCGCAGCCCGCGCGCGATGGCATCGGCCAGCCGCAGTTCGTCCTCAGCAATCAGTACGCGCACCCACCGAGCATGACGGGCAGTGGGTAAGAACTCCATAAGAGCCCCTGCGCGGCGGAAGGATGGGGCTCAGATAGACGCCGGCGTTCAGAATTACATCGAATGACGTCACAACAGATCGTGCTACCGTAGCGCGCGATGGCAACGCCACCGAGCATCGCCGAGCGCGGTATGGCCGTCGGGCTGCGGGCGCTCAACCGCGTGGCCTCGTCTGCCACCATCGACCGGCTCGGCCTGCGCGACCCCGTCACCAGCCTCATCCACGGCGCGACCAGGACCGGGGCGCGAACCGCCGCCACCGCCGGACGCACCTTCGCCGCAGCCCAGCGGCTGTCGCGGCCGGCTCGGCAGCCCACGGCACGCATC
>JBAQGP010000101.1:0-4330 GCA_049287845.1 Solirubrobacteraceae bacterium
GCTTTGGGAAAGCGGTCGGGCCAGACGAGCGGTAGGCGCAGCGCCCGCGCGCAGGAATCGGCGCGGGTGCGCAGCACGTGCACCTCGGCGTCGGCGTGCACGAGCTCGGTGGACGCCGCCGGCCGGACGGTACCTGCGCGCAGCGAGGCGCCGTCCACCGGGACCCACTCGACCTCGCCGAGCTTGCGCTCGATCCGCTCCGCGGTGAGGTAGGAGAGCGGGCAGGACACGTCGAAGAAGAACAGCGGTTGAGTGACCGCATGTGAGCGGGAGCGTTCACCGCGTCGCTCGTCGAGATAGATCACTTGGCCCATTGAAATCCTGAAACGACGCACGTGTCCGAAACTGGCGCGAAAACCGCTGGCGAAACGCAATTTGTTCGTTATGCTGATTCTCGGTAGGTAGAAGCGCCGTCCTTAGAAGACCGGGGAGTCCTCATCTCGCACGTACCGCCCGCAAAGCGTCATCCTTATGACCAGTGGTCACCTGATGCCCGCGCACTTGATCTCGTGGGTGACAAGTGGACCCTGCTGATAGTTCGCGACCTGCTGTCAGGTCCGCGCCGATTCGTGGAGCTACAACGGGTTCTACCGGGGATCTCCACCGAGCAGTTGCGGTCGCGGCTGAACCGCATGGTCGCCGACGGAATGCTGACGCGGAAGCGCTACCGGGAAGTGCCGCCCCGCGTCGATTACGAGCTCACCGAGCGCAGCCGTCAGCTGGCGCCCGTGCTGGGCCAGCTCGCGCGCTGGGGCTACGAGTGGGCGTGGAGCGCGCCCCGCACGTCAGAACGCGTTGACCTGGGGGCCATCTTCCGGCTCGTCCCGGGATTGGTGGACGGCAGCTCGGACGCGTCCGGCACGATCGACCTCGAGGTCACCGACGGCCCGTCCGGCACCTATCGCGTGACGCTGTCCGGCGCGACCGCGCAGATCGCGGAGGGCGTCGACGACGGCGCCGCCGACTCCGTCGTCCGCGGCACCACGTCGGCCTGGACTCGCGCCCTGGGACCGCTGGGAGACCGCGAGGGGCTCTCGACCTCCGGAGACGGCTCGCTGGGCTGGACGCTCCTCGACCTCCTGGCTCTCGGCGAGGGCGGGCAGGCGTCGGTCATCGAGCACGAGCACGACCTGGAGTCCGCCACCGGCTGACAGTGCTGCTCGGCTGCGCCGGGCGTCCACGCTGGCGCGGACGCTCCGGGGGGCCGGCGGAGCGGGCTACTTGTTGGAGTACGTGGCCGGCGTGATGTGCGGGAACCTGCCGCTCTGACCGAGCAGCGACGCCAGCGGCGGCGCCACCCAGCACGGAGGGCTGGCCGTCTGCGTGAGCGAGGGGGCGCCGGGGGCACCGGCCGATGAGCCGTCGCCGGGGGCCCCGGTGTGGTTGCAGTCCCAGGACGGCAGGGCGTAGCTGCCCGTGTGAGTGCCGCCGGCCGAGTAGTCGCGCGGGTTGGCGAGCCACAGCGGCGGCGGGTAGGTGTTGCCGCGGTTGGCGGCGTCGCGGTTGGCCGCGAACGACAGCGTCTCGGCCCCCACGGGCTGGAACTGGCGCAGGTAGTGGCCGGTGCCGTCGCCGGAGAAGGACGTGGTCTTGGCGGCCAGGCCAGCGGCGCCGTTGGAGATGAAGTCGGAGATCAGCTGCTGGTGCAGCGAGAGCCAGCCGAGTACCGGGTTGAGCTGCTCCAGGAACGGGCCGAGCGAGGCCAGCAGCGGAGTCGTCCCGTGGAGCACATCGCGAATGGCGGGCAGGCCGGTCCTGGACGCCGTGATCAGCGGCCCGAGGTTGGTGAAGAAGGAGCGCAGCGACGGGGCCAGCCGGCGCACGTCGGTCAGCGTCGGCTTGAGGTTGGTCGCCACGGGCTCGAGCTCCTTGACCAGCGGGTCGGTGTCCTGGGCGAAGCTCTGGAGCCGGGCCATCGTCGACTTGGTCTCGTCCAGGAAGGTCGGGAACACGTGGAAGGTGGCCGAGATCGCCCTGTTGTTGGCCGCGGTTGTCGCGAACGTCTGCTCGCCGCTGGTGATGAGGTTGCGCAGCGCCGACTGACTGCGGCCCAGTGCGCCGAACACGGTGCCGCCGTTGCGCACGAGGTTGACCACGGCGGTGTGCTGGATGTCGAGCACCTTGAGCAGGTCAGAGGCGTCGGCGGCGAACGTGGGCAGGTTGCCGAGCACGCTGTTGAGGTTCTGGTCGTTGCCCTTGACCGCGATCGCGAGCTGCTGCTGCCACTGACGGAAGGCCGCGCGGGTGGTGGGATCGAGCGCGTTGAAGATCTGGTCGAGCTGGACGGCGTTGGCAACCTGGCCGCGCGGGAGCAGGCCGCCGTCGGGGAGCGTGGGGCTCTTGGCCGAGCCCGGGGTGAGCTGAACGTAGACCTCGCCGGCGATCGTCTTGGTGCGCAGAAGCGCGTGGGTGTCTCGGTGGATCGGGGCGAACTTGTTCAGCATCTGGATCGTGACCATCGTCCGGTTGTGCGCGGGGTCAAGGGTCTTGCCGACCACCTTGCCCACCGAGACGCCGGCGATGCGGACGTCCGCCTGGTCGGCGAGCTGGCTGGCGTTGGTGAACGAGACGCGGAACTCGTAGCCGCGCGGCGTGAGCGGGATCGTCCCGCCGAACGACAACCACAGGAAGATGGTCAGGCCGATCACCGACAGCGCGAACAGCACCATCGTGGTGACCTTGGCGATCGAGGGGGTGCCGGTGTCCATCTACTTCACCGGGAGGTTCTGATCGAAGGGGGCGAGCGCCTTGGCGGAACCGCCGACGGCGGTGTTCGCCGTGCTCGAGCCGCCGCTGGCCCGGCTCTGCTTCTGGGCCTGGTACTGCTGGAAGTCGGCCTGGTTGGCGGCGGCCTGGGTCGGGCACACGCCGGCGGTGGTGAGGATCGGCGTGAGGTTGAGCACCGACTCAACCTCTGAGCCCAGCCCCCCGGAGGCCTGGTTCAGGCTGTCGACGAGCTGGGTGTAGGTGGCGCAGCTGGCCTGCAGGAACAACGGGCGGAAGTCGCCGTTGGCGTCCTGGACCGAGAACAGGGTCCGGGCGTTGTGGTCAAGCCACGCCAGCCACCACAGGTACCCGTGCTCGGTGTCGCCGGGGTTGTAGCCCAGCATGTTGACGAACCGGTTGACCACGTCGAAGGTCTTGGAGATGTTGGGCGTGGCGGCGGCCAGGTTCTGTGCCGCCGGCTTGAGGTTGCGCACGAGCGGGCGGGCAGCGACGACGAAGGGCCGGATCTGGTTCTGGACGATCGGCGCGCTGGGCTTGGCCAGCGCGGTCACGGCGGCGTTGGCGGCCGGCAGCGCCTTGGCGGCGGGCAGGAGGTTCTTGGCCGTCGGTCCCAGCAGGTTGGCGAAGGTGGTGACCTTGTGGAGCGTGTCGGTGGTCTGGGCCAGGGTCCCCGGCAGCAGCGCGATGGCCCGGCTGATGTTGGAGTCCTGGGAGGCGAAGGCGCGGAACACCGTGGAGCTGGCCTCGACGAGACGCACGATCTGGCCCTGGTTGTGGCTGAGCGCCGTGTTGAGGCGCTGGAGCGAGTTGACGAGCTGGCGCAGATCGGTGCCGCGAACGGCGACCGCCTTGTTGAGCCGGGCCAGGTCCTGATGGGTGGGCCCGAAGCGCTCGAACACCTGCGCCAGCTCCGAACCGCCCTTGCCCTGCAGGCCCTGACCAGCGCCGTTGACCAACAGCTGCAGGTAGTTGCGGGTGTCCCCGTCCAGCGAGGAGAGGATCTCGTCGGCGTTGATGTCGGGCAGCGTGTTGGAGACCGGCAGCGTCCACCCCTGCTTGGCCACGGGGGCAGGCTTGCCGCCCGGCTGGAGCTCGACGAACATGTCCTTCAGCCCCGTCTTGGGACGCAGCAGCGCGGTGGCGTTGGTGTGAATCAGGTTCTTGTACTTGTCGTCGAGCTGCAACTGCACGATGGCCACGCCGTTCTTGAGCGTGACGTTGCCGATCAGGCCGACCTGCACCCCGGAGATGCGGACCGACTGGCCCTGTCCCGGCGTGACGGCCTGGGCAGTGGAGAACGCGGCGTTCAGCGTGAACGGCGAGGAATCGATGATGGGGAAGCGGAACCGCTCGTGGCTGAGGACGTAGCCGGCGACCACGATCGAGAGCACGAGCAGCACCACGATCGCGATGAAGTCGCTCACGTGGGTCTTGATCGCGCGCATCATGAGGTCCTGAGCACCCCTGCGATGGCCTGACCGACGCCGTGGTCGCCGCCGGAGAGCGGGCCGCCCGAGCCGCCGGAGCCGCTCGAGCCCGACCCTCCCGATCCGGCGGATCCGCCCGAGCCCGACCCTCCCGATCCGGCGGATCCGCCCGAGCC
>JBAQGP010000102.1:0-2943 GCA_049287845.1 Solirubrobacteraceae bacterium
GATGTCGATCGCGGGCTTGCCTGCCTTTTTGCACGCACTGCTCGCCTTCTGACCGAACTGCAACTCCGTGGAAGCCCCGGTGAGGACTCCCATCGGGTGGCCGCAGAGATCCATGAACGAGTGGACCTTCGATCCGTTGGAGCTGCTGACCATCACCGAGAGGCCGGTCTTCAGGTAGTCCACGAAATCGACGACCTTCTCACGCGCGGCCGTGTCGTACACGTCGGAGACGACCACGTCGACACGCCCGCTCTGCACTGCCGGGATCAGACCGTCGAAGTTGCTGGTGACCCACTTGTACTTCCAGCCGAGGTGGCCCATGACCGCCTTCATCATGTCGGGCTCGAACCCGACGATGTCGTTGGGGTTGTCGGCCGCGCGCGAGCTGAACGGCGGGAAGTCCGCCGAGGTGGCGAGGACGTATGTCTTGCCACTGCTCGCCGAGGCCGCGCTGCTGCTGCTGTTGGTACCGGACGACGCCCCGGTCGTGGCCGCTGCCGCCGGGGCAGAGCTGGAGCTGGAGCTCGAGCCGCTGCTGCCGCAGGCGGCGACGAGGACCACGACGACCGCGGCAAGTGCGCCGAGGTGCAGGCGCTTGACAAAGCTATTCATACCGGGTTCTCCTCCTGTTGTTCATTTGGACGACGTCCTCGTTGAGCGCGAGCGTGGTCATCCCTAAAGCGCTCCGTCGCTCGGCTGGCTACGCTCGCCGGCGACGCCCGCCATGCGGGCATCGATCATCTGCAGAAACGCCTGTGTCCGCTTCTCCTGCGGGTTGCGGAACAGCTCGTCGGGAGTGCCCTGCTCGACGATGCACCCTTCGGCCATGAAGACGACCCTGTCGGCCCACGCCCGGGCGAACACGATCTCGTGGCTGACGACCACCATCGTCATCCCGGCCTCCGCTAGTCGCCGCATCAGCGTCAGGACCTCGCCGACGAGCTCGGGGTCAAGCGCCGACGTGGGTTCATCGAAGAGCATCAGCCGCGGGTGGGTGGCGACGGCTCGGATGATCGCGATCCGCTGCTGCTGTCCACCGGACAGCTGGTGCGGATAGTGGTTCTCGTGCTCCCCCAGCCCGGCCCAGGCCAACAGCGCGCGTGCCTCACGCCGGACCTCCTCGGGCTTGCGGTGGTAGACGCGGATGGGCGCCTCCATGATGTTCTCCAGCACCGTCAGGTGGTCAAACAGGTTGAAGTGCTGGAAGACCATGCCGATTCGCGCCTTGGCCCGCGCGGCCGCGGGATCACGCACCGGCGTCAGCTCCTGGCCGGTCTTCCGGTAGCCGACGTGCTCCCCGCCGATGAGGATCTCGCCGCTATCGACGGTCTCCAGGTGGTTGATGGTCCGCAGCAGCGTCGTCTTGCCCGAGCCGCTCGGGCCGATCAGGAACACGACGTGACCGGGCTCGACGTCGAGAGAGACGCCCTTGAGCACCGGCTTGCCGTGAAAGCCCTTGCGGACATCGCGGATCTGGACGTAGGGCTCGCCCTCGCGCCCGTACACCTCCTTGGATCTTTGCAGCGCTCTGATCAGCTCCTCGCCGGATCCGCTCGCGGGTGGCGGGGGGGTGCTCGGCGCTTCCCCGTTGGGTGACGGTCCGGCGGGCGTCGCGGGGGTGACCGTGAGTAGCCCCGCCTCCCGGGCCCGCAGTGCGCGGGCTTGGTGCTGCGCCCGCCGCTCGATGTTCAGTCGCGCCTCCAGCCACCCCTGGACCACCACGATGACGCTGGTGGCAACCAGATACAGGACGCCCGCCGCCAGGAACACGGGCACGTACTGGAAGTTGGTCGCTGCGACCTGCTCAGACCGGAGCGTCAGCTCGCCGACGGTGATGACGGACGCGAGCGAGGTGTTCTTGACGACGATGATCGCCTCGTTGGACATCGCCGGAACGATCGTCCGGAGCGCCTGCGGAAGGACCACCCGCTGCAGGACCTGCCACCGCTTGAGCCCTAGCGCTGCCGCCGCGTCACGCTGCGTCTGCCTCACCGAGAGGAGGCCGCCCCGAATGATCTCGGCCATAAAGGCGATCTCGTTGAGGGCCATGCCGATGATCGCCGTCGCCATCGCGCTCGTGTGGAGGCCGATGAGGGGCAGGACGTTGTACCAGAACAGCAGTTGCAGCAGGATCGGCGTCCCGCGCATGACCCAGAGGAAGGGAACGGGCAGCCAGCGGACCACCGCGTTGCGCGACATGCGCATGAGCGCGAGGCCGAGTGCGAAGGGCAGCGCTCCCACGAACGCGGCCACCGAGATCTCGATCGCGATCAGCAAGCCCTGCCACAAGAACCCGAGCGTCAGGTAATGCGTGAACTGGCTCAACTACGCTCCTTGCACGGCCGCCCATGCGATGTCGACGGTCAGGGTGAATCCGACTCCTATGCCGGGGTGCCGGTGCGCCCGTGGCCGTCGAACGCCGCACTGCACACACACGCCCACGGCCGGCGCGGCCCGTCTGGTAACTGAAGGCTCCCTCTACCGAGGATTGGTCCAACTACGTACAGCGTATACAACGCGGAATCGACATGCAATGGCCGGGTCTGACGCGCTCAGCGCCTCGGTCAGGCGCGTCAGCCACCGGTCATCGCGCGTAAACGCGTGGGCCGCGAGGGAGAGACGCACATCTCATGGCAGCCTCGGCGGCGCCCGGTTCAGGGCCGCGCCGTAGCCGAAGCCGGCCCCCGCCAGGTCCGCCTGCACCACCCGCGCCCCCGCGGCGACGCTACCAGCCATGTCGCGTTCTAACCTCGCTGTTCCCCCGCCATGCCCGCACCGTCCCCCGTCTTGCCCGCACCGTTTGCCAACGAGCCGATCCTCGAGCTGCGCCGCTCCGTGGTGCGCAATCAGCTCGCCGAGGCGCTGGCGCGCACCGACCGCGAGCTGCCACTGAGCGTGCCGGTGCTCGTGGGCGGCGACAGCCGCACCGGCGCCGAGCTGACC
>JBAQGP010000103.1:0-24498 GCA_049287845.1 Solirubrobacteraceae bacterium
CAGCCGCGCCGCGCGAGCTCGCCTCTCACCAGCTGTTCCAAGGCGGTCAACGCGAGCGCCAGGTCAGCCTCGTCGGTGTCCTCCTCGCGGGTGTGCGACAGGCCGCGCTTGCTGCGCACGAACAGCATCACCGTCGACACGCCGGCCTCCGCCACGCGCGCGGCGTCGTGCACCGGCCCGCTGGGCAGCCGCGCGTCGACCCCTTGCAGGTCGGTGACGATCGCGCGGGCCGCGCTCACCATGTCGTCGTCGAAGTGGATCGGCGAGACCCGGAACAGGGGCGACCAGGCGACCTCGACGCCCTCCTCCTCGGCGATGGTCCGGCTCGCCGTCTGGGCCCGCTGGTGCAGGTCCCGCAGGGCCTCGGCGGCAACGTGACGCTGGTCGACGAGCGCCGTGGCCACTCCGGCGACGGCGGTCGGGATCCCGGGCTCGGAGTCGATCCGGCCGACGGTGCCCACCCCGCCGCGGGCTCTGGCCAGCTCCCGGACTTCGAGCGCCAGGCGTGCGGCGGCCAACAGGGCGTCGCGTCGCTGATCCATCGGCGTGGAGCCGGCATGGGCGGCCTGGCCGGTGAACGTCACCGCCCACCGTTCGGTCCCGTAGACCCCCGTGACCACCCCCAGCGGCAGATCTCTCGCCTCCAGCACCGGTCCCTGCTCGATGTGCAGCTCGATGTAGGCGACGGCACCGGCCAGGCGCGAGCTCGACTCTCCCATGCGGTCCACGTCGACGCCGTGGGCGGCCAGCGCGTCGGGTGCGGAGGTGCCACTCGCGTCGCGCAGGCGGCGAACGAAATCGGGGTCGTGCTGCCCGGCTGCAGCCATGGAGCCGAGCAGGCTGAGACCGAAGCGGGCCCCCTCCTCGTCGGCCCAGTCCACGAGCTTGACCGTCAGTGGCGGCGGGCCCTCGGCGGCCAGCGAGCGCAGGACCTCAAGTGCCGACAGCACCCCGAGGCACCCGTCGAGCCAGCCGCCGTCGGGCACGGAATCGATGTGGCTGCCGATGACGAGCACCGCGGGCGAGCGGCCGGGGAGCGTCGCCCATTGATTGCCGGCCTCATCGACCTCCACCTCGACGGGCAGGTCGGCGAGCAGGCCGCGCTCCCATTCGCGCGCCCGCGCCCACACATCGGTCCACGCCAGGCGCTGGGCGCCGCGCTCGTCTCCGGTCAGCTGCGCCAGGTCCCGCAGCTCCGCGATCATCCTCTTGGCGTCGGCAGCCATGGCGCGGTCGGTCCGCTCAGGCCGCGGCCTGGTGCCGGATAGCCAGCCGCTCGCCGAACCGCGCCCGGCGCACGAATTGGCCGGTGCCGGGCGAGGCCACCAGCTCGTCGTGATCGACGATCACCTGCCCGCGCACGAGAACCACCTCCGGCGCGCCGATCACCTCGGTCCCCTCATAGAGGTTGTAGTCGATGTTGCTGTGGTGAGTCGCCGCCGACAGGGTGAGCGCCTTCTCGCTGTCCCACACGACGATGTCGGCGTCGGCGCCGGCGGCGATCGTCCCCTTCCGCGGGAACAGGCCGAACAGCCGCGCCGGCTGGGTGCAGCAGAGATCGACAAGCTGGTTCATGGTCAGGCGGCCCTCGCGCACCCCGAAGTGATGGAGCATGTGCAGCCGGTTCTCCACCCCCGGACCGCCGTTGGGAATCTTGGAGAAGTCGTCGCGCCCGAGCGTCTTCTGATCACTGAACCGGAACGGGCAATGGTCGGTGGAGACGACCGACAGAACGCCGGTGCGCAGCGCCGTCCACAGATGCTCGTGGTTGGAGGCCGCCCGCGGCGGTGGCGTGTAGACGTACTTGGCCCCCTCGAACTCGGGTTCCTCGAGGCGGGTGTCGTCGATGAACAGGTACTGGGTGCATGTCTCGCCCCAGGTCCGCCAGCCGCGTGAGCGCGCGGTCGCGATCGGCTCCGCCGACTCCCGGCAGGAGACGTGGACGACGTACAGCGGGCAGTCGGCGATGTGCGCCAGCATCACCGCCCGGTTGGTCGCCTCGGCCTCCGTCTCCGGCGGGCGAGTGGCAGCGTGCCAGCGCGGCTCGGTCTTGCCCGCAGCCAGCGCCTGCTTGACGAGTACGTCGATCGCGTCGCCGTTCTCGGCGTGGACCATGACCAGGGCCCCGGTCTGCGCCGCCACCTGCATCGTGCGGAACAGCGTCTCGTCGTCGACCATGATCGCGCCCTTGTAGGCCATGAACAGCTTGTAGCTCGTCACTCCCTCGTCGGGGACGCGTGCGACGTCCTCCAGCCGCCCCCCGTCGTGGAGGTCGGTGATCGCCATGTGAAAGCCGACGTCGATCACCGGGGGGCAGCGCTCGATCTTCTCGTGCCACGTCGCCAGCGCGTCGGGAATCGACTGGCCCGGCGCCTGGAGGCAGAAGTCGATCAGCGAGGTCGTTCCCCCGAACGCCGCTGACACCGTGCCCGAGGTGAAGTCGTCACAGCTCACGGTCCCGCCGAACGGCATCTCCATGTGCGTGTGAGGATCGATCGCTCCCGGGATCACGTATTTGCCAGAGGCGTCGATCACCCGGTCGGCTGAGCCGTTGAGCGAGCTGCCCACGGCAGCGATCGTCTCCCCCTCGATCAGTACGTCGGCGACGTAGTCGTCCACGGCGGTCACGATGCGCCCGCCCTTGATGAGCACGCTCATGCTCTGCCTCCTGTCGTTGTCGGCCGGTCGGCTCGCCTGCTCAAGCCACCGAGGACGCCTCGAACTGCGGGATGATCTCCCGTCCGTAGCGCTCCATCGTCTGCTCCAGCTCGGAGGTCATCAGGTAGAGGTTGACTTGCTTGACGCCCAGCTGCTCGAGCTCGCGCAGGCGCGCAATCTGCTGGTCCGCGTCACCCAGCAGGCAGAAGCGATCGCAGATCTCGTCGCTGATGTACTGGCCGTGGCTGGCGCCGACCAGGCTGTGCTCGCTGTAGTCGTACTCCTTGACGGCGAGCGCGAAGTCGGTGAGCGCGCTCGGGATCTCGCCATCAGTGCCGTAGCGGGCGATCAGGTCCTTGACATGGTTGGAGACCATCGCCGGAAACCAGCGCGTCTCCTCACGCCACCGCGGCAGGTCGGTGTCGACCACTGCCGGAGCGCAGACGATCGGTGCCAGCGCGTCGGCGTCGCGCCCAGCCGCGACGGCGGCGGCACGGGCACGCTCGATGATCCACCCCGTGATCTCGGGATCTGCGAGCTGGATGATGACGCCATCGCCGACACGACCGGCGACGCCCAGCGCCCGCGGACCGTAGCCGGCGACGTACATGGGGATCTCGGGCTGGTCCTGGGCCCACGCGAGCTGCAGCGCCTTGCCGTTCCACTGCACTTCACGCCCGTTCATCAAGTCCTTGATCATCTCCAGCGACTGCTCAAAGCGGGCCACCGGCACCGGGTCCAAGCCGACCACGCGGCGAGAGGAATCGCCGCGCCCGATGCCCAACGCCATCCGCCCTCCGCTGAGGTCCTGCAGGGTTGCGTAGGCGCTGGCGGTCACGGTCGGGTCGCGGATCCCCGGGTTGGTGACGCAGTGCCCGAGTGCGATCCGCGACGTCGCCATTGCGGCCAGCGTCAGGAAGACGTACCCCTCTTGCCAGAGGATGTGGGAGTCATACGTCCAGGCGTGGCTAAAGCCGAGCTCCTCGGCCCGCACGACCCGCTCGACATACCGCCGCGAGGGCGGGTCCGGCAGGAATGTCGCCCCGAAATCCAACATCTCTCTCCTCTCGCCCGACGCCCTGGATCCTCTCATCACAGCCTAACCCACCGCGCGCAGCCCGAGGCCGAATGATGAGAGAAGCCGGCCGAGGATGCGTCCCGGACGCGTGGCCTAATGTCCCGCGACGAAGCGGGCCACGGAGGCTTTGGTGATCAGCCCGTGGGTGACGCCGACGCACGCGTCGGCGGCCTGGACCACGGCCGGTTGATGCACGTCGATCCCCGCGTTGGCAAGCATCTGATGGGTGAGCTCACCGCCGCTCGTCGGGTCGGGGAAGGTCGGGAACCTGTGGCTACGCAGGCACCGGGCGAATGCCAGCCCCGCGCTGGTCTGCGCTTGACGCTGCGACGCGGTCGGGCCTGGCGACCCGCCCGGCAGCAGATGCAGGCATGCCGTGTTCGCCGACTGGAACGCGGGCGAACGAGGGTGTCCCCCGGAGGCCTGGTTGACGGCTGACTTGAAGTCCTGGGGCGAACTCGGGTCGGGGAATCCGGGGGCCCCGTGCGAGCGCATGCAGCCGGCGAAGCTCACCATCTCCCGCTGCAGTTGGGCCTGAGTCAGATGGCCGGCGGAGGAGGATACGGTGGACGCCGTGGGCGAGTTTGCCCCACAGGCGGCGATCACCGTCGCGGCGACGATCACGGCTGCGACCGCTGAAAGACGTGAGGGTGCTGTGAACATGACGCAGGTGTATCCGGTCACCGGTCACACCAGTGCAACACGCCGGCGCTGGCGGGCGCCGCTCACCGCGTGTGATGGCGTTGTGACGTGAAGTGGTGCACGATGGCCCTATGCGCGTGCTGGTGGTCGAGGATCACGTCGAGCTCGCCCGTGACATCGCCCAGGGGCTGCGCGATCGCGGGATCGCCACCGATCTCGCCTATGACGGTGCGTCCGCGCTGCAGAAGGGCGTCGTGTACCGCTACGACGTGATCGTGCTGGACCGCGACCTGCCGGGAGTGCATGGCGACGCGGTGTGCGTGGCGCTGCGCGATGGTGAGTCCGACGCGCGGATCCTGATGCTCACCGCGTCCGCCGCGATCGGCGATCGGGTCGAGGGTCTGAACCTGGGTGCCGACGACTATCTGCCCAAGCCCTTCGCGTTCGAGGAGCTGGTTGCGCGGGTGCACGCCCTGGCCCGCCGCGCGCCGGCGGGGCCGCCGGTCCTGGTCAGGGCCGACCTCGCCCTCGACCGGGCGCGGCGGCAGGTGACCCGGGCAGGGCGGGAGCTGTCGCTGACCCGCAAGGAGCTGGGCGTGCTCGAGGTCCTGCTGGCGGCCGATGGTGGGGTGGTCAGTGCCGAGGCGCTGCTCGAGCAGGTGTGGGATGAGAACGCCGACCCGTTCACGCGCACGGTGGTGGTGACCCTCACGCGTTTGCGGCGCAAGCTCGGCGAGCCCGAGCTGATCGAGACCGTCGTCGGCGTCGGGTACCGCGTCCGATGACGTTCGCGGGGATCTCCGTCGTCACGCGGCGGCTCTCCCCGCGGCGGATGCGCCCCCGGCTCGCCGTCATGTACACGGTCCTGTTCCTGCTGGCCGGGACGGCGCTGCTGGCGCTGACGTACGCCTTGGTGGTCCACGTTCTGCTCCCGGCCCCGGCGAGCACCCCCAAGACGATCCCGCCACGCTACGACCGGTTGCTGGGGCTCTGCAAGCCGCCCCCCACGTCCGCCTCGCTGCTTCAGGAGTGCAAGCGCGCGATCGGCGCCACCGGGCTGGACCCCAGCGAGCGCGACGCCACGTTGCACGCTCTCCAGGGCGCATCCGTGATCGCCCTGGGCGTGCTGGCAATCGTCTCGGTGGGCCTGGGTTGGCTTGTCTCCGGGCGAGCCCTGAGGCCGGTACGGTCGCTCACCGAGGCCGCGAGGCGAGCCTCCGAGCTGCGGCTCGGCGAGCGACTGGCGCTCACCGGGCCCGATGACGAGCTCAAGCAGCTGGCCGACACCTTCGACGAGATGCTCGAGCGGCTCGATACCGCGTTCACCAGCCAGAAGCGGTTCGTCGCCAATGCGGCACACGAGCTGCGCACGCCGCTCACCGCGATGCGAACCGCGATCGAGGTCACTCTCTCCAAGCCCACGCGGACCTCCGTTGAGCTGGAGGCGATGGCGGCCCGGGTCAAGCGATCGGTCGAGCGCGCCGAAGCCACAGTCGAGGCGCTCCTGACCCTCGCCACCAGCGAGATCGGCCCGGCAGCCTGGGAAAGGATCGATCTGGCCACGGCCGCGGAGGACGCGCTCGACGCCACACAGGCGGCGATCGATCAGCGCGGTATCGCGGTCGATGCCACGCTCGAGCCCGCGGTCGCCCGCGGGGATCGCATCCTGCTCGAGCGCATGATCGCGAACCTCGTCGAGAACGCCGTGGGCCACAACGACCCGGGTGGCTGGATCGGCATTCGCACGATCCAGCAGGGCGACACGGCGGTATTCGAGATCGCCAACACCGGGGCCAGCGTCCCGGCCGATCAGATCCCGGCCCTGTTCGAGCCCTTTGCTCGCGCCAAGCAGCGCCTGCATTCCTCCGACGGCATCGGGCTTGGTCTCTCCATCGCCGAGGCGATTGCCCGCGCTCACGACGCCGTGATCACCGCCCGCCCGCGACCGGGCGGGGGGCTCGAAATGTCGGTCACGATCCCCACACCCCCGGGCTGACGCGCTGCCGCGGGGCCCGAGCAACCGCCGCCTCACCTGCGACGGCACCTCGGCTACGCGCTGGCCCCCGTCAGCACCCAGCCCGCCAGTGCGATGTATTGCACCGCCGCCGCAGCGATGACGAGCGCATGGAAGATCTCGTGAAAACCAAATGTTCGCGGCCACGGGTCGGGGCGCTGCCGGGCATAGATGACCGCCCCCGCGGAATACAGCAGCCCACCGGCGCCCAGCAACACGAGTGGCGTTGGGCCCATATCTCCGAGCAGCTGGGGCACTGCGATCACCGCCAGCCAGCCCAGCGCGAGATAGCTCCCGGCCACGACGGGGCGCGGCGCGTGGATCCACCCAAGCGAGAACGCAACCCCGGCCATGGCACCCACCCATGCGACCCCGAGGATCACCCACGCCAGCCACCCATGCAGGATCACCAATGCGACCGGTGTGTAGGTCGCGGCAATGAAGACGAAGATCGCGCTGTGATCGAGCCGCCGCAGCACCGCCTTGAAGCGCACGGGGCCGGGCCAGCGGTGATACAGGGCACTACAGCCAAACAACGCGATCAGCCCTACTCCGTAGACGGCCGCGGCGACCGTGGCCCGACCCTCCGGCGCGAGCACGATCACAACCACGGCCGCCGCAATCGCCAGTACAGCCGCCACCGCGTGGGACATGCCGCGCAGCCGGGGGACCAGCTCGTCCGGTGTGGCACACCCGGTCACAGGAACGTGACTACCCGTGGGGCAAGCTGCTACACCCCGCGCTGCTACGCGCTCGTGGCGGGTCGGATGTTCTGGTTGACGCGGAACACGTTGTCGGGGTCGTATTGCGCCTTGACCTGAGCCAGCCTGTCGTAGTTGCCGCGGTAGGTCGCCTGAACGCGTTCCTGCCCCTCGTCCATCATGAAGTTCACGTACGCGCCACCGGCGGAGTAGGGATGGGTCGCATCCCAGTAACCGATGCACCAGTCGCGGATCGTGCCGGCGTTGGCCGGGTCGGGGTCGACGCCGAAGATGACCTCGGCCCACTGGGCGTCGCGGTAGCTGAACGCGGTGTCGCTGGATCCGACGTCGTGCACCGCCCCGTCGATGGGGTACAGGTGCATGGTCGAATGCATCGAGGGCAGCCGCTGCCCCCATTCGAGGTGCTGCTCGATCAGCTCATCGGACAGCTCGTTGACAAAGTCGGCGCGCCAGTAGCACTGCAGGCCCTTGGTGTAGAGCCCGTCGAACAGGCTCTGCAGGGCAGGGTGCGGTACGGGACCGACGCCATGAAGCAGCGGCGTGCCGACGTCATGCACGGGCGCCAGCAGCTGGGCCGTCTCCTCCTCGGAGGCCACGACGCACCACATGACCGCGCACACCTTGCGCATATGCAGCTCCTCCGGGAACAGGTCCACCGGAGGCACGGTCATTTCGGCGAAGAAGCCGTTGACCGCCCGCGGGGCGGCGGGCAGGAACTCGCGATAGAAGCGCATGACCTCAGGAATCTGCTCGATCGGCCAGAACGTCGGTCCGGCCATCACGGTGGCGCCGATCGGGTGCGTGCGGAACTCGAATGAGGTGACGACGCCGAAGTTGCCGCCGCCCCCGCGCAGCGCCCAGAACAGGTCGGGATGCTCGTCCGCGCTGGCGCGCACCTGCGAACCGTCGGCGAGCACCACGTCAGCGCTGAGCAGGCTGTCGATCGTCAGGCCAAACGCCCGCGTGAGGTGACCGAGGCCACCGCCGAGGGTGAGTCCGCCGACGCCGGTGGTCGAGATGATCCCGGATGGTGTCGCGCGGCCGTACTCGGCGGTGGCCTGGTCGACCTGCCCCCACGTGCTCCCACCCCCGACGCGCACGGTGTGGGTGGCGGGGTCAACGACGACGTCGGCCATCTCGGACAGGTCGATGACGATCCCGTCGTCCACGACGCCCAGACCTCCGCCGTTGTGCCCGCCGCCGCGTACCGCGATCGGCGCCTCGTGGGTCCGCGCGAAGGCGATGCAGCGCGCGACGTCGTCGGCGCCGGCGCACCGGACCAGCAGGGCGGGGTGGCGGTCGATCATGCCGTTGTGGACGGCGCGCGCGTCGTCGTAGCCGGAATCTCCCGGCCCGGTGATGCGGTGGTCCAGGTCGGCCAGATCTCGCCGCGCGTTGTCAGCGAGGGATGCGGTGACGGTCATGTGAGTCTCCCCGGTGTCGATGGTGGTTGAGCGTCCCGAGGCAAACCTACGGGTCCGCATGCGCGCTGTCATGATCGGTTCTGACCCACTTTGCCGAGGGTTGATCGGGCTCTGGCCTGGTGTGGGATGATCAGGTCTGACTATTGGGGCTACGAGCGGCCGACATGGCCAAACTGCCGGGACCACTTCGCCTGACGCCATCCTTTCCGTTCGCTGGACGCTCGCGAGAGCTGGCGACGCTGCGCGCGCTGCTCCCGCGGGTGGAGGGGGAGGGGCTCAGATTCGCCCTGGTCGGGGGTGAGGCCGGGTCGGGCAAGAGCCGCCTGGTCCGCGAGTTCGCCCACGAGGCCGACGCGGCGGGTGCGCTCGTGCTCTACGGCGCCTGCGACTCGGCGGTGCGCCGGCCCTACGGGCCCTTTGTCGAAGCGCTCGAGCAACTCGTGCGGACCCTCGATGAGGACACGTTACGAGCGATGCTGGGCTCCCAGGCCGGGGAGCTGGCCCGGCTCATGCCCGATCTGGCCCAGCGGGTCGGCGCGCTGCCGCTTCCGCTGGCGGCCGATCCGGACACGGAGCGGCACCGCCTGCACAGCGCCGTCGCCGACATCCTGGCGGTCGCCGGCCGGGACACGCCGCTGGTCGTGGTCATCGAGGATGGCCACTGGGCCGACACGCAGACGCTGCGGCTCCTGCGTCACCGGGCACGCGGGGCGCCGGATGCCCGCGCGCTGCTGGTGGCGACGTTTCGGGACACCGCGGCCGAGGTGCCGGACGGGCTCTCGTCCGCGCTGGTCGAGCTGCGCCGCTCCGAAGGCGTGGTCCGGTTGCGCCTGGGAGGTCTGAGCGGTGAGGAGGTCTCGGAGTTCGTGCAGCGTGCGGCCGGGCCTGACTCCGGCCCGGACCTGGTCCAGGTCGCACGGGTCCTCGCCGAGCTGACCGGCGGCAACCCCTTCCTCATGACCGAGCTGTGGCGGACGGTGCTGGAGCGCGAGCCCGCATCGATCGACGACGGTGGCGCACGGCTGGCACGGGCGGTCGCCGAGCTGGGCAGCCCGGAGGGCGTGCGCGAGGTCGTGACCCAGCGGCTCGCCCGCCTCAGCACGGCGGCCACGACGATGCTCGAGGTCGCGGCCGTCGCCGGGCCGGTGTTCGACCTCGATGCGATCGCGCATGCCGGATTGACGGATGTGGAGCGCTCCACGGCGCTCGAGCAGGCGATTGCGCACGGCATGATCGAGGAGCTGTCCTCGCCGCGGCTGGCCTTCCAGTTCACCCATGAGCTGGTCCGACGGGCGCTCTACGACCGTATGCCGGGACTGCGCCGCGCCCAGTTTCACCTGCGCGTGGCGGAGGGGCTCGAGGACCGGCTCGCCGATGGCGAGAGCCGCGATCTGGCCGACCTCGCGTACCACTTCGCAATGGCTGCGCCCATCGACGGTCCTGAGCGCGCGATCGAGTACGCCCTGCTTGCGGGGCATGCCGCGCTGCGCGCGGTGGCGTTTGACGAGGCGGCGGCGCGCTTTGGTTCGGCCCTGGAGCTCGGCATCGAGGATCCACACCGGCGGGCGCAGACTCAGCTTGCGCTCGGCACTGCGCACTTTCGCGCGGGCCGCTCCGACCTGGCGATTCAGGCCTTCCGCGCAGCGTCGCAGATCGCCCGTGACTTGGACGATGCTCAGCTTTTGGCGACGGCCGCGATCGGCTTTGAGGAGGCGTGCTGGCGCCCGGGCATCACCGACCAGGGCGCCGTGGAGGTCCTTGACGAGGCGTCGCTCGCCCTCGGAGACGCCGACTCCGAGCTGCGCGTGATGCTGCTAGCGGGTCTGGGTCGCGCGCACGCCTTCCTCGGCGCCTCCGCCGCACGCGCCCGGGTCCGGGACAGCGCCATCGCGATGGCCCGGCGGCTGGGAGACCGAGCGGGCCTGGCCACCGTGCTCATGCGCTCGTACTGGTCACACAGCGAGGGCAGCCTGGAGGACACCCTCGGCATGCTCTCGGAGGCGCGTGACCTCGCCGAGAGTCTCGGCGCGATCGACGTGCAGACCGAGGCCATGGAATGGCGCGTCGCCGGACTGATCGCACTTGGGGACCTGCGCCGCGCCGACCGCGAGATCGGAGAGATCCATGCCATGGCGGTCCGGATGCGCCAGCCCTTCACGCTGCACGTCGCCGAGCACTACGCGGCGACGCTTGCCCTCTGCACCGGGCGGCTGGCCGAGGCCGAGGCTGCCGCGACACGCTCACACGAGTGGAGTCGCCTGCTCACGGGGCGTCCCCCACCTGGGACCTACGGCATCCAGATGTTCGGGATCCGCCGCGAGCAGGGCCGCCTGCACGAGCTCGCCGCCGTGACCCGAATGGTCGCCGATGGCGAGCGTGCGCGGGCCGCGTGGCGGCCGGGGTTCGCGGCGCTGCTCGCCGAGCTCGGGATGAAGGATCAGGCCCAGAGAGAACTCGACCTTATCCGCGGCGCCGGCCTGGACGGGCTGCGGTCCGGACTGTGGGTGGCGTCGCTGACCTATCTCGCTGACGCGTGCACGCTGCTGGGTGACGAGGAGCTGGCAGCTCTGATCTATGACGAATTGCTCCCGTTGGCCGGCGGGAACGTGGTCATCGGTCACGGCGTGATCTGCTACGGCGCCGCCGACCGGTACCTCGGGCGGCTCGCCTCGACCCTGGGGGACCGCCCGCGGGCGATCGACCACTTCGAGCGCGCCCTCGAGATCAACCGCGCGATGGGCGCGATCACCTGGACCGCCCACACCCTCTATGACCTTGGCGAGACTCTCCGTGGGGGTGGTGGCACGACGGACGACGCCGAGCGGGCGGCGTCGTTGCTCTCTGACGCCGCGGCACTGGCGGAGCGAATCGGCATGCCGACCCTGTTGACACGCGCGAGGGCGCGTGGAGCCGCCACCCAGCCTGCGCCGACACCGCCCGATGATCTCTCCTGGCGCGAGGTGGACATCCTGCGGCTCGTGGCCGCCGGCAAGAGCAATCGGGTGATCGGAGCCGAACTGCACATCAGCGAGCACACCGTCGCCAACCATGTGCGCAGCATCCTGCGCAAGACCGGCGCGGCGAATCGCACCGAGGCAGCCGGCTACGCGCATCGCCACGCCCTTCTCGGCGGACCGGACGCGCGGTAGGATCGGCGCGATGCCCCTCTATGTCATTGAGCGGCGCTTCGCGGAGCAGCTCGAGATGTCCAGCGACGACGTCCAGCTGCTCGAAGAGGTCAATGCGGACGAGGGCGTGAGCTGGCTGTTCTCGTTCCTCAGCGCGGATCGGCACCGCTCGTACTGCCTGTATGAGGCACCGAGTCCCGACGCGATCATCACCGCCGCCAAGCGAGCGGGAATCCCGGCCGACGTCGTGACCGAAGTCAGCCGGATCACCGCCGACAGCTTTCGCTGAGGCGCCCACACGGAGGCAATGGTGTGACCCGGCGTGGCTCCAAGCGATGATCGCCTCGCCTGAGGGCCCGTAGGCGGTCGTCAGGCCAATCGCATGTATCGCCCCCGCGCATGACCGAGCTTCAGATCGCCACCACCGCCGAGCAGACCGTGCAGCGCTGGCTGGATCGGTTCAACGGTGCGCTCGAGTCCGGTGAGGCGTCCGCGGTGGCGGACCTGTTCGCCCCCACGAGCTTCTGGCGCGACCTGGTCGCACTGACCTGGAACATCGTCACCGTCGAGGGCCGCGACGGCATCAAGGACATGCTCGAGCACACGCTCGCCCGCGCGGCTCCGCGCGGGTTCGTGCTCACCGAGCCGCCCGTGGACACCGGCACGACGGTCGACGCGTGGCTGGCCTTCGAGACGAAGGTCGGCCGCGGACAGGCTCACCTGCGCCTCAGGGACGGCGACGGGTTCACCCTGCTGACGACGCTGGAGGAGCTCACCGGCCACGAGGAGCGTCGCGGCGCGACACGCGCGATGGGCACCGCGCACGGGATCGACCCGCAGCGTGGTACCTGGCTCGAACAACGCCGCACCGAGGCCGACACCCTCGGCTACACGGTCCAACCGGAGGTGCTGGTCATCGGCGGGGGCCAGTGCGGGATCGCCCTCGGCGCGCGGCTGCGCCAGCTCGATGTGCCCACGATCGTCATCGACCGCCATCCCCGGCCCGGGGACCAGTGGCGCCGGCGCTACAAGTCGCTGTGCCTGCACGATCCGGTGTGGTTTGACCACATGCCGTACCTGAAGTTCCCGGACAACTGGCCGGTCTTCTCGCCCAAGGACAAGATCGGCGACTGGCTGGAGATGTACACGCGGGTGATGGAGCTCAACTACTGGGGCTCGGCTCCGGCGACGTCTGCGTCCTATGACGAGGCCCGCGGCCGGTGGGACGTCACCGTGGACCGCGAGGGGCAGGAGGTGCACGTGCGCCCCCGCCAGCTCGTGCTCGCCACGGGAATGTCGGGCAAGCCCAGCCTGCCGGACCTGCGGGGCCGCGATGTCTTCCGTGGCGAGCAGCAGCACTCCTCAGAGCATCCGGGCCCCGACGGCTATGCCGGCAAGCGCACCGTGGTCGTGGGCTCCAACAATTCCGCGTTCGACATCTGCGGCGCGCTGTACGAGGCGGGGGCCCAGGTGACCATGGTGCAGCGCTCCCCCACCACCGTCGTGCGCTCGGAGCTGGTGATGAGCCTCGCCTTCGGGGCGCTGTACTCCGAGGAGGCGGTCGCCGCCGGGATCACCACCGAGCGCGCCGACATGCTCGCCGCCTCGCTGCCCTACCGGCTGGCCCCCGAGGTCCAGCGGCCGACCTACGACAGCATCCGCGAGCTGGACCGCGACTACTACGAGCGTCTGGGGGCGGCCGGCTTCCGGTATGACTTCGGCCCCGACGAGAGCGGGATGTCGATGAAGTTCCTGCGCCGCGGATCGGGCTACTACATTGACGTCGGCGCCGGGGAGCTCATCTGTGACGGCCGGGTGGCCCTTGTCCAGGGTCAGGTCGACCACCTCACCGAAGACGCGATCGTGCTCGCCGACGGCACCGAGCTGGCCGCCGATCTGATCGTCTACGCCACCGGCTACGGGTCGATGAACGGGTGGGCGGCAGACCTCATCTCCCAGGAGGTCGCCGACCGCGTGGGCAGGGTCTGGGGCCTGGGCTCAGACACTGAGAAGGACCCCGGCCCGTGGGAGGGCGAGCTGCGCAACATGTGGAAGCCGACCCAGCAGCCGGGGCTGTGGTTTCACGGGGGCAATCTGGCGCTGTCGCGTTACTATTCGCTCTACCTGGCGCTGCAGCTCAAGGCGCGGGCGATCGGGATCGACACGCCCGTCTACGCGCTGGCCGACGTTCATCACCGCTTCTGAGCGGTCTCTCATCGCACCGGCCTCCGGCAGCGCGCACCACCGATCAGGAGGGCGTGCGCTCTCTGCCGTCAGCGGCCCGACCGCTCAGAGCGCACACGGCGCCATGACTGCCCGTGCGCTCTGAGAGGTCGCAAGCGGTAGGGCCGGCTCAGCTCACGCGATTCGGATCATCTTCTTGTTGACGAACTCGTCGGCACCGAAGCGACCCAGCTCGCGGCCGAAGCCCGAGCGCTTGACGCCGCCGAAGGGCAGCTCGGCGCCCTCCAGGCCGGCGGCGTTGACGAACACCATGCCGGCATCGATCTGGTCAGCGACACGCATGGCCTGCTCGGAGTCGTTGGTCATCACGTAGGAGCCGAGGCCGAACGGGGTGTCGTTGGCCAGCTTGACCGCCTCGTCCTCGGTGCCCACGCGGTAGATCGAGGCGACCGGGCCGAAGAACTCCTCCTGGTAGGCGTCGTTGTCGGGCGTGATGCCGGTGAGGATCGTCGTCTCGAAGAAGTTGCCGTCGTGGTTGCCGCCGGCCACCAGGGTCGCACCCTGGTCCACCGCGCGCTTGACCTGGTCGGCGAGCCGCTCGGTGGCGCTCGATGAGGACAGCGGACCGACCTGGACGCCTTCCTGGGTGGGGTCAGACGGCTTGACCGCGAGCAGCGCCGAGCTGAACTTCTCCATGAACTCGTCGTAGAGCGGGTCGACGACGATGAAGCGCTTGGCGGCATTGCAGGCCTGGCCGGAGTTCTCCAGCCGGGCGCCGACGGCCTGCTCGACGGTCGCGTCCATATCGTCGGTGCCGAGCACGATGAACGGATCGGAGCCGCCCAGCTCCAGCACCACCTTCTTGAGGTTGCGCCCCGCGACCGCCGCGACCGCCGCTCCCGCGCGCTCAGAGCCGGTGAGCGACACGCCGCGCACGCGCGGGTCGCCGATGACCCACTCGATCTGATCGTTGGTGGCGAAGATGTTGATGTAGGCGTCAGTGGGGATGCCGGCCTCGTGGAAGATCTCCTCCATCGCCAGCGCCGACTCCGGGCACTGGGGCGCGTGCTTGAGCAGGATCGTGTTGCCGATCACCAGGTTCGGGCCCGCGAAGCGCGCCACCTGGTAGTAGGGGTAGTTCCAGGGCATGATCCCGAGCAGCGGGCCGTAGGAGCTGCGCCGGACCAGCGCCGAGCCGTCGCCGTCCAGCAGCTTGATCGGCTCGTCGGCCATCAGCGACGGGCCGTTGTCGGCGTAGTAGCTGTAGATGGCCGTGCAGAAGTCGACCTCGCCGAGGGCCTGCTCGATCGGCTTGCCCATCTCGCGGACGATGATCTCGGCCAGCTGCTGGCGCTTCTCGGTGTGCAGCTCGCCGACCCGGCGGATCGCCGCGGCGCGTTCCTCCACCGTCGAGGACTTAGCCCAGTCGCGGTGGGCGGCGTCGGCCCGGCCGATGGCGTCGCGCAGCTCGTCGTCGGTGATCGTCGGATACTCGCGGACGGTCTCGCCCGTCGCCGGATTGATGACTGCGTAATCGGCCATGGATCCCTCCCTCGTTCTCGTTGCGGCTGTGAAAGTGGAAGCTACAACCCCGCCGCTGGTAGCGTCGCCGCCGTGGATACGGTGCTGCGGGCGTCGCGGCCCGCCCTGTCGGAGGCGGATGCGGTCGAGGTGGCGCGCTCATGCTTCGCCGTGACCGCGGCGGCCGCGCGCGACCTGGGCAGCGAACGCGACCGGACGTTCGGGCTCGACGACGCCGCCGGTGAGCCACTGGCGATCCTCAAGGTCTCCAATGCCTCCGAGGATCCTGAGGTCCTGGACATGGAGGCCGAGGCAGCCCTGCACGTGATGGCAGCCGACCCGGGCCTGTCCGTGGCGATGCCGTGGCGACCGGTCCGGAACCCGGACCCCGCCCACCCAGAGACCACCCACCCAGAGACCGCCCACCCAGAGACCGCTCACCCAGAGACCGCCCGCCCGGCGCGGCCGGGAGACGCGGTGGCGGACCTCAGGGCTCGCTGGTCACACCGCGACTCGGTGCACTGGGTTCGGCTCTACGACGTCCTGCCCGGACGCAGCCGGATCGAGGCGGCGCAGCTGAGCGATGCCGCGCTCACCGCCTGGGGCGAGACGACGGCCCGGCTCGCCCAGGCGCTGCGCGGCTTCACCCACCCCCGGGCGCGTCGCGCGATGCTGTGGGACGTCCAGCACGCCCTGGCGTCGCGAGCGATGCTCAACGACATCTGCGACCTACGGCAGCGCGGGCTGGTCGCTCGTGTCCTGGACGAATTCGAGCGGACGGTGACACCGGTGTGGCCGCGACTGCGGGCCCAGGTCGCCCACACCGATCTGTCGGTGGACAACACGGTGACCGACGACGCGGGGTTCATCACCGGGGTGATCGATTTCGGTGATATGAGCCACACCGCGTTGATGACCGAGCTCGCGTCCGTGCTCGACTCGCTGGGAGCCGGCCGCGAGGGCGACGAGCTGTTTCGCCTGGCGCGGCTGGTCCTGGACGGCTTTCAGCGGCGCACCGAGCTCGAGGACGCCGAGCTCGACGTGCTCGGGGTCATGTGGGCCGCCCGGAGCGCGGTGACGATCGCCATCAGCTCGTGGCGGGTGGCGCAGGGACTGGAGGAGCCGGCCTTTGCCGAGCGCTACAACGCGCAGTGCGCGCGGATGCTCGAGACGATGGAGGGCGCCGGCTGGCGCGAGGTGGCCCGCCAGCTCGGAGCCGCCGTGCCTGGGCAGGGCGGCGGCCGCTCCCTCGCCCAGCGACGGGCGACGGCGTTCGGGCCTGCCATGGAGGCGCTGTTCTACGACGTGCCCATCGAGGTGGCGCGCGCCGAGGGCGTGTGGATCACCGACACCGCCGGGCGGCCCCACCTCGACGTCTACAACAACGTCCCGTGCGTCGGCCACGGCCATGCGCGCGTGACTGCCGCCATCGCCCGCCAGGGGCGGCGGATCAACACCCACATGCGCTACCTGCACCCGGCGGCCATCGAGCTGGCCGAGCGACTGGTGGCGCTGTGCCCGCCGGCGCTCGACACCGTGCTGCTGGTCAACTCGGGGTCGGAGGCCAACGACCTGGCCTGGCGGATGGCGACGGCGGTGACCGGGCGCCGCGGTGGGCTCTGCACCGCCTACGCCTACCACGGCATCACAGAGGCGACCGCGGCGCTGTCACCCGAGTCGTGGTGTGACGCCCCGGCCCCGCCCCACGTCGAGCGCTGGGAGCCGCCCGATCCCTATCGCGGCGAGCACCGGGACGGCGCCGGATTCGCCGCGGCGGTCGGCCGGCTGCAGGCGCGGGGGATGGCGCCGGCGGCGGCGATCCTCGACGGCCTGGTCATGAGCGACCGCATCGACGACCTCCACCCCGCCTACGTGCAGGACCTCGTGGGCCAGGCGCGGAACGCCGGCGCGCTGTGGATCGCCGACGAGGTGCAGGCCGGCCACGGCCGGACCGGCGCGATGTGGGCGTTTGACCGGTTCGGGGTCGTGCCCGACTTCGTCACGCTCGGCAAGCCGATGGGCAACGGGCACCCGGTCGCCGCCGTCATCACGCGCAGCGAGATCGTCCGGGCTCTCGCCGGCCACACGGTCCTGTTCAGCACCTTTGGCGGTAACCCCGTCAGCGCCGCGGCGGCGCTCGCGGTTCTCGACGTGATCGCCGACGAGCGCGTGCTGGACCGGGTGCGCGTCAGCGGCGGCGCCCTGCATGGCGCGCTGGCGCAGCTCGCCCGGGACCATGAGTCGATCGGTCACATCCGTGGCGTGGGCCTGGCCTGCGGCATCGAGATCGTGTCTGACCGTGCCGCTCGCACGCCCGACGGCGCGCGCGCCCGCGCCGTGCGCGACCGGCTGCGTCACCACGGGGTGCTGATCGGCACCACGGGCCGGGCCGGCAACATCCTCAAGCTCCGTCCGCCGCTGGCCTTCACCGCTGCGCACGTGCCGACGCTGGTCTCCGCGCTGGATGCGTCGCTCGCGGAGACCAGCAGCGGCGGATAGCCGGCCGATCGGGCCGGGCTTGCGTCAGGCGGTCTGACTCACCGGCTCGAAGTAGAACCCCGCCTCGAGGTCGGCGATGAGCCCCTGGTGGGTCGGCTCCCATCCGAGCCGCTCACGGGTGAGCGCGTTGGAGGCCGGTGCATCCCACGAGAAGAAGGCCCCGAGCCACCCGAAATGCTCGGCGGCGTCATCGGGGGCGACGGAGACGGGCGGGATGTCCAGGTGGCGCGCGATGACCTCGGCGATCCGGCGTGTGGGCACGCCCTCGTCTCCGACCGCGTGGTACACCGAGCCGGCGGGGGCCTGCTCCAGCGCCAGCCGATAGAGCCGGGCGGCATCCAGGCGGTGGACCGCCGCCCAGCGGTTGGCGCCCTCCCCGACGTAGCCGGAGACGCCCCGCTCGCGCGCGATCTCGACCAGCCTCGCGACGAACCCGTGATCGCCCTTGCCGTGCACCGACGGAGCGGGCCGGACGATCGAGGCTCGGACGCCGTGATCTGCCAGCCCGAGGGCCACGGACTCGTTCTCACGCCGTGGGTGGCCGGGGGTCGACGGGTCATGGCGGTCGTCCTCGGTGACCGGGCTGCCGGGGTGAAGGACCCCGGTTCCGGTGGTGAGGACCAGCGGGCGATCCGAGTCCTCCAGCGCCGCTCCGAGCGTCTCGATGACGCGCCGGTCGGTCGCCGCCGCGGCCTCCATCTGGGAGAAATCGTGGATGTAGGCGGTATGGATCACGCCGCCGGCGCCAGCGGCGGCACGGCTCAGGATGTCGAGGTCGTCGAGGGAGCCGTGCACGACCTCGGCGCCGGCGTCCTTGACGGCCGCGGCCGAGGCATCCGAGCGGGCGAGGCCCGCAACCTCGTGGCCGGCCTCGATGAGATCGGCGACGACGGCAGAGCCGATCCAGCCGGACGCGCCGGTGACAAAAACACGCATGAGAAACCTCCAGGGGGGGTGCGACGTGGCCGCGGTGCCGGGGATGAGCGGCGGGCCAGGTCGTGATGTCAGTTGCTGACATCACTGTAGCACCGATGTCAGTCGCTGTCATCAATATGATGACAGGCATGAGCCGCTGGGAGCCAGGAGCCCGGGAACGCCTCGCGCAGGCGGCCCTCGACCTGTACGCCGAGCGCGGGTTCGAGCAGACCACGGTGGTGGAGATCGCCAAGCGGGCCGGGCTCACCGAGCGCACGTTCTTTCGCCACTTCGCCGACAAGCGCGAGGTCCTGTTCGCGGGCGGGAGCGACCTGCAGGCGCTGATGGTGAGCGGGGTGCTCGACGCGCCCGCCTCCGCCGCCCCGATCGACGCGGTGGCGGCGGGCCTTCAGGCCGGGGGAGAGGTGCTGCAGGAACGCCGGGACTTCGCGCGACAGCGCCAGGCCGTCATCGCCGCCAGCGCCGAGCTCCGGGAGCGCGAGCTGATCAAGCTCGCGTCGCTCGCCGCGGCGCTGGCTGACGCGCTGCGCGAGCGAGGCGTGGCCGAGCCGGCGGCGAGCCTCAGTGCCGAGGCGGGGATCGCCGTCTTCCGAGTCGCGTTCGAGCGGTGGGTGGACGAAGGCAACGATCGCGGGCTGCCGGAGGTCATCCGGGACTCGCTGCGTGAGCTGAGAGCGGTGACCGCGGGGCGATGATCGCCGGATGCCGCGGACCGATAGCCCAAGTAAACTTATAAGTTTACTTAGCGAAGCCTGACTCGCGCGCCGCTCAGCCGGACACGCGCCGGCGCAGCCGCTCAAGGTCGGCCTCGGCCAGGCCGTGCGCGGTCAGCCACGCCGCCGCCCCGCCGAAGTCCTGATCCACGAGCGCGAGGAAGCGCTCCATGGTCTCGGCCAGCGGAGAGTGCGTACTGGGGTAGTCGTCCTTGAGCTCCTCGCGGTACGTCGGCGATGACACGAGCCGGGCGAAGATCTCGTGGATGCGCTCCTCGGTGGCGACGTAGTCCGCGACGATCGCCTCCCGGTCCACGCCGCCGGCGTCGAGGGCCATCGCGACGACGACGCCGGTGCGGTCCTTGCCGGCGGCGCAGTGCACGAGCACCGCCCCACCGGCGCGAGCGATCGTGCGGATGGAGGCGACAACCGAGTCCGGACGTCGCCGCAGATAGCTCAGGTAGGCCCGCACGGTCGGCGTCTCGTCAGGCAGGCGCTCCTCGTCCTCGCGCCCCCACGGCTTGACGGCGGCGTCCAGATCCGTGTTGCCTCCCGAGTCGGGGTACAGCGACCGATGCTCGATGCGCACGGCGGGCTCGGCGGTGATCGGGCCCGGGCCCTCGCGGTCGACCTCGGTGTAGGTGCGCAGGTCCAGCACCACTTCGAGCGCCTCCTCGTCGACGAGGTGGCGCACATCGGCGGGGCTCAGCGCCTGCAGGTTGTCGGCCCGCAGCAGTACGCCGGGGATGACGGCCCGGGCGTTCACCGCGCCCTGCAGGGACAGCCATTGAGGTGTGTGGTCGCGGACGTTCACGCCTTCATCCTGGCATGGCGCTCGACGCGAGCTGAGACTGAGGCGTTACCGTGGCGAGCCGGCTGACCGGGCCCACGCATCAACTCAGGTCAGGCCGGGCGGGTCTCGCCGCTGTACTCCGCGTTGGGCAGCATGTTGGTGGCCATCGCCATCCGGTTGGTGAGGTTGTACATGGCGGCGATCTCGGCCACGTCCCACGCCTCTTCAAGCGTGAGACCGACGTCGAGCAGCGACTGCAGGTCCTGCCGCGTGACCGCGCGCGGCCGCAGCGTCAGCTTCTCGGCATAGGCGCAGATGGCGGTGCGCCGAGCGTCGAGCCCGGCCCGGCGCCAGTCGTAGGAGATCCGCTCACCCAGCACGGCGTCGTCGAGCGCGGTGCGCAACGCCGCGCCATGCGCCACCAGGCAGTACAGGCACCCGTTGGCGGCGCTGACGACAACGGCGATCATCTCCCGGTCGGCGGCGCTCAGCTGGTCGCTGGGCTCATGGAGCTGGCGGAAGTGGGAGAACCAGGCGCTCAGCCGCTGCGGTCGGAACGCGTACACGCGAAACACGTTGGGCACGAAGCCCAGACGCTCGCGCGCCTTGGCGAACAGCTTCTGTAGGTCGCTCGGCAGCTCGCTCTCATCGGGAACCGGGAACCAGGAGCCCGTGTCGTCATGCTCTGTCACCGCTTCAGTATCGCGCGGATCCGCGCTCTGCCGCCAGACTGTGGCCCGTGGACAACCCCGGGATCGCTCACCGCCTGGACGCGTTCGCGACACTGCTGGAGCTGTCGGAGGCCAATCCCTACACGATTCGCGCCTACCGGCGCGCGGCGGAGACGGTGCGGGCAGCGGCCATTCCCGTGGCCGAGCTCGTCAAGGCCGGCCGGGTGCGCCAACTGCGCGGGATCGGACCCGGCATCGAGGCGCGGCTGCGGGAGCTGGTGGACACGGGAGAGATCGCCGAGCTGGCGGAGCTCGAGCGCGAGCTCTCACCGGAGCTCGTCGGCCTCGGGCGCTACCTGGGCCTGACCGCGCAACGGTCGATCGAGGTGGCGCGGGCACTGAACATTCGCACCGCCGACCAGTTTCGCCAGGCGGCGGCCGCGGGCCGGCTGCGCGACGTCCCGGGCATTGGCGAGAAGACCGAGGCGCGGCTCCTCGGCGCGCTGGCCCGCGAGACCGAGCCCTCGCCGGCACGGGGACTGCTCGTCAACCGCGCCCGGGAGCTGGTGGGAGGCATCGCCGCCGAGCTGGGCGGTGAGCCGGCGGGGGATGTGCGCCGATGGCGGGATGCATGCCACGACCTGGCCGTGGTCTGCGCGGCGCAGGACCCGGCGCCGATCCTGGCCGCGTTCGCGCGGCTGCCGCAGATCGTCGCGGTGATCGGCCAGGCCGAGCGCCATGCGGTGGGCGTCACCGTCGAGGGCGTACCCATCAGGCTCTCCGTCGCCCCCGAGGCGTCGTGTGGCACCGAGCTGGTGCGCGCCACCGGGACCGCCGCGTACGTCGCGGCCCTCGAGCCGCTGCCCGACGCGCCCGATGAGCCCGCGCTCTATGCCGCGCTGGGGGTGCCGTGGTGCCCGCCGGAGTTGCGTGAGGAGCCGTTCGCCGGTGAGCCGCCGCCGCTCATCGAGCTCCCGGACGTCCGGGGCGACCTGCACGCCCACACGACATGGTCAGACGGCCGCCAGACGGTGGAGGAGATGGGCCGGGCAGCCCGCGACCGCGGCTACGAATACCTGGCGATCTGCGATCACACGCCGGCGGTGGGCGCTGTGCAAGGACTGACGGGCGACGACGTGCGCCGCCAGGGCGAGGAGATCGCCGCCGCCAACGAGACGCTCGCGCCCTTCCGCGTGCTGCGCGGGATCGAGTGCGACATCCTCCCCGACGGGCGGCTCGACCTTCCCGACGACGTCCTGGCTGAGCTCGACTGGGTGCAGGCGAGCGTCCACGGCGGCCAGCGGATGCCGCGCCGGGAGATGACCAAGCGGGTGCTGGAGGCACTGCGCAATCCCCACGTCCGCTGTCTCAGCCATCCCACGGGCCGTTACATCAACCGGCGCCCGGAGAACGCGCTCGACCTCGAGCAGGTGCACGAGGCGGCGCTCGAGCATGGGGTGGCGCTGGAGGTCAACGGCTTGCCCATCCGCCTGGACCTCTCCGGTGAGCATGCCCGCGCGGCCATCAACGCCGGCGTCTCGCTGGTGTGCTCGACCGACGCGCACTCCACTCAGGGGCTGGCGCACATGACGTTCGCGGTGGCGACCGCGCGGCGCGGCTGGGCGACCGCGGCCGATGTCCTCAACACGCGCCCCCTGGCCGAGCTCCTCGCTCCGACGTACATCCGGCCAAGGCCGCGGCTCTGAAGTCCGTGGGCGCGGGCGTCACCGGCGCCCGCGCCAGCGCCGCACCACGGCGTGCGGGAACGGGTCGAGGTCGAGGCGGCGCGCCGTCCGCAGACGGCGCCGGCTGTGCAGGACGCCGATGAGACCGACGCCCCAGAACAGGTACTGCACGGAGAACGCCACCCGGAAGTCGTCGAGGGTGTAGCTCGACGGGCCCCCGCTCGAACGTAGGCTGAGGATCACGCCGATGAGCGCGATCGTCAGCAGAGACGCGACGAAGCCACCGACGTTGACGATGCCCGTGGCCGACCCGATGCGCTCGGCCTCGTTCTCCGTGCGCGCGTAGTCAAACCCCATCAGCGAGCCCGGGCCGTTGGAGGCGAGGACGACCACGAGCACCACGAGCAGCGCGAAGGGCGCCCGGCCCGGCCACGTGAGGACCACGGTCCACACGAGGACCGTGGCGGCCACGATCGATAGGACGGGCACCGATCGTCGATATGGCCAGCGCGCGGCGAGGTGGCCGAGGAGCGGGCCGATGACCATGGCCACGACGACGAGGAGGGTGATGAGGACGCCGGCCTGCGCGGGACTGCGATGCTCGCCGACCACGAGGAACGGATAGCCCCACAGCAGCCCGAAGACGACGCCTGAGAACTGGGTGACGAAATGCGTCCACAGGCCGAGGCGTGTCCCAGGCTCGCGCCAGGCCAGGCCCAGGTGCCGGAGCGCTTCGGCGGCCCCGATCGCGGGCCCGCTCGGACGGGAGCCCGGGGGCGCATTGCGCAAGATCGTGGCAGCGAGCAGCGCCACCGCGAACCCGACGCCGGCCGCAACGAGAAACGATGTGCTCCAGCCGTCGCGCTGCAGCAGCGTGACGAGCGGGTAGGCGGCCGCGATCTGGCCCACCTGCCCGAGGATGCCCGTCAGTTGCGACAGCAGCGGCACGGAGGCTGGCGGAAACCAGACGGCGACGAGCCGCAGGGCGCTGATGAACGTCATCGCATCGCCCGCGCCCACCAGCACCCGCCCGGTCACGGCCAGGCCCACGCCGTGCGCCGTGGCCAGCACGAGCTGGCCTCCCGCCATGAGCACCGCACCGGTGGCGATCAGTCGTCGCGCACCGATGCGGTCGAGCAGCACGCCCACCGGGACCTGAAGCGACGCGTAGACCGCGAGCTGCAGAACTGAGAACAGGGACACGACGGCGGCCGTCGTGGCAAAGCGGCGCTGAGCCTCCACGCCCGCGACTCCGAGCGATGCGCGCTGGAAGACCGCCATTGCGTACGCCAGCAGGGCCACGGCGTAGATGAGCCACGCGCGGCGTGGTGTGGGGTGGCGCTGCACCCAGACTGAATCTAGCCGCGGAATCGGCGCACGACTGCGCGTCGCTCCGGTCGCCGCTGATCACGCCCGGACGGCATCATCTCTCCTGACGTGATTCCTTTTGAATGATGTCGATGCTCACTCGCTACGCCCCGACCGGCGCCGTTGCCGCCGCCAACCATCTCGCCGCGCAGGCGGGCGCGTCGATGCTTGACCGAGGCGGCAATGCTGCCGATGCCGCCGTCGCCACCGCCGCCGCGATGGCGGTCACCTCCCCGCACATGTGCGGGCTCGGCGGTGACCTGTTCGCGGTCGTCGTCGCGCCCGGCCACCCGCCGGCCGCGCTCAACGCCTCCGGGCGCGCAGGCTCAGGGGCCGATCCTTCGCAGCTCCGAGCCGAGGGGAAGCAGCGGATGCCGGTCCGCGACGATGTCCGCAGCATCACCGTCCCGGGTTGCGTCGACGGCCTGACCGCGCTCAACGCGCGGTTCGGGAGCCTGGGGC
>JBAQGP010000104.1:0-7567 GCA_049287845.1 Solirubrobacteraceae bacterium
ACCTTCGGCGTGCGGGCGATCACGTACGTGCGCTTGGGCGCGGTGAGGACGACCACCCGCTGGCCCGCCTTGACCGCGGACAGCGTGGCCTTCTGGCGGTTGTCACGGACGACGGCGTCGGCGGGAATCGACACGGTCACCGTCTTGTAGGTGGCCTTAGGCGTCCCCTCGGTGATCGTGAGCTGCCGTCCGCTGACCGAGTCGACCTTGCCGCGCTCAAACGTGACGGTGGCGAAGCCGTGCGCTGTACGCACGACGGCCGAGCCCTGGACAGCATGCGCGAGGCGGCGCAGAGCGCCGGCGCGCAGCTTGCCGGCCTTGGCCCCTGAATGAGCCAAGCTGCTGGTCGTGCCCGTCGCCCCGGCGCTGGCGATGGCGCTGATGCCGGCACCCGCCGCGACGCAGCAGATCGCGACGAGCAGCAGACGTGAATGCCTGCCAATTGATGACATGAGTTCTGACCTCGCTTGTCGGTGTGATCTCAACATGGCTTGGTCACTGTGGCGCCCCCATGAAAGGCACGCGTCAGCCGAAGGTCAGCTGCGTGTAAAAACCGCGCGGCGTCCCGCCGCTCCCACCTACGATTGCGCCATGCCGACGACGGTCATGATCGTGGAGGACGAGCCCAACATCGGGGCGCTCGTGCGCACCTACCTGGAGCGCGCCGGCTACCACGCGCTGTGGGTGCGCTCGGGCGAGGAGGCGCTGATCGAGCTGCGCCGCCACCCCGTTGGCCTGGTCATCCTCGACATCGGCCTGCCCGGGATCGACGGCTTCGAGGTGTGCCGCAGGATCGCCGGCGAGCTCCCGGTGATCATGCTCACCGCCCGCGACGAGGAGGCTGACCGGGTCGCCGGCCTGGAGGTCGGCGCCGACGACTATGTCGCCAAGCCGTTCTCACCGCGCGAGCTCACCGCACGCGTCAAGGCCGTTCTGCGCCGGGCGGGCGGCGCCCGGTCCTCGGGCGACGCGCGAGATGTGCTCGAGCTCGGCCCTGTGGTGCTGGCTCGCGGCGCCCGCGAGGTGAGGGTCGACGGCACGGAGGTGGAGCTCACCCAACGCGAGTTCGATCTGCTGGAGTACCTGGTGCGCCACGCCGGTCAGGTCGTCTCGCGCGATCAGCTGCTGGAGTCGGTGTGGGGCTTTCGCTCGCCTGGCGAGACCCGCACGGTCGAGGTCCACGTGGCCCAGCTGCGCAAGAAGCTCGGCCGCGCCGATCTCATCCGCACGGTCCGCGGGCTCGGCTACAAGGCAACGATGTGACCCTGCGACGGAGGGTGCTCGCGTACGTCGCGCTGGCGGCGATCGCGTCCTGCGCGCTGACCACCGCCGTGGCGGTCGTCCTGGTACGCCACCGGATCGCCGACCAGCGCGTCACGGCGCTCAAGACGCAGGCCGACATCCTGTCGGTGGTGGGTGGCGCGCCGGGAGCGCTGACCGCCGGCGATCACGTGTACCGGGTCGGGTCGGGCAAGCCCAGGCGCGTGCGGCGGGCGGTCAGCCGAGCCGTGGTCAGCGCCATCCCCACCGGCGGCGACGCCGAGGGAACCGTTACGGTGGCCGGGCGGGGGCTGCTCTACGTCGCCCGCACCACCCCGCGGGGACGGGTCGTGCTCATCCGCAGCGCCCGCCTGGCGTTCGCCGAGTGGCGGCCGTTCCTGGCCAGCCTCCTCATCGCCGGGCTGGGCGGAGCCGCGCTGGCGGCGGTCCTGTCCTTTCTGCTGGCGCGGCGGCTGCTGCGTCCCATCGACCAACTTGCCGCCGCAACACGGCGCGTCTCCCGGGGCGAGAGCGACGTCGCGGTACCCGTGGAGGGCGAGGACGAACTGGCAGAGCTCGGGCGCTCGTTCAACGCCATGGCCTCGGACCTCACTCGTGCCCGGGAAGCGCAACGCAGCTTCCTGGAGTCAGTGAGCCACGAGCTCAAGACGCCGCTGACCTCGATCCGGGGGTATGCCGAGGCGCTCGAGGAGGGCGCGGTGTCACCTGCCGAGAGCGGGCGCGTCGTGGCCGCCGAAGCCGACCGCCTGCAGCGGCTCGTCTACGACCTGCTGGACCTGGCGCGCCTCGGACGCGTCGACTTCGCGGTGCAGCAGCGCCCCGTGGACCTCGCCGCCATCGGCGCAGACGCGGTCCGGCGGCACCTGCCGCGCGCCCAGGAACTGGGAGTGGCGCTGACCCGTACCAGCGAGAGCGACCGCGACGCCTGGGGCATCGGCGACGAGGGGCGCCTGCTCCAGGCCACTTCCAATCTCATCGAGAACGCGCTGCGCTTGACGCCGGCGGGCGGCGCGGTTGAGGTCCGCACCGGGCCGGGAGCGATCAACGTGCGCGACACCGGGCCCGGACTGGCCGACGAGGACCTGCCGCGCGCCTTCGACCGCTTCTACCTCTATGACCGCTATCGCTCAGAGCGCGCGGTGGGCTCCGGCCTGGGCCTGGCCATCGTCAAGGAGCTGACGGCGGCGATGGGCGGGCAGGTATCGGCGTCCGGGCGCCCCGGCGGTGGCGCACAGTTCGAAATCCGCATCCCCGTCGCCGGCCAGCCCGCCGCGGTCGACTAAGCCGGGACCGCGCGCTGCATGAGGTGCGCTCCGACCTTGCGCTTGACCCGTTGGAGAGCGTTGTCCACGGTCTTGCAGTCGCAGCTGAGCCGGCGGCCGACCTCCTCGTAGGAGTAGCCGTCGAGATAGAGAGCGAGCACACGGGACTCCAGCTCAGACAGCGCCGTCGAGATGCAGGCCACGAGCGCGCGCAACTCCTCGCTGGAGATGACCTGGTTGACCGGGTCGTGGACGGTGGAGCCTGGGATGACCTCGTCCAGGGTCGGCTCGCTGTCCCCGGTGCCGCCCGCGGGGCTCGAGGAGAACGAGACGTACTGGTTGAGCGGGGTGTGCTTGTTGCGCGTCGCGGTCTTGACCGCGGTGATGATCTGACGCGTGATGCACAGCTCCGCGAAGTTCCGGAAGCTCGACTCCCGGTCGGTGCGGTAGTCGCGAACGGCCTTGTAGAGCCCGACGAGCCCCTCTTGGATGAGATCGTCGGCATCCCCGCCGGCGAGGAAGTACGAGGAGGCTTTGAGCCGCACGAAGCCGTAATAACGGCGGACGATGCGGTCATAGGCATCGGGGTTGCCCTGCTTGGCAAGGGCGATCAGAAAGCCGTCCTCAACCCGAGGTTGACCCTGAGTGTTTGCAGACAGTCGAGCCACGAGACCAGCCTTTCCCAACTCCCGCGCACGCGGAAGCCGGATTGTCGTGGCGCGCTACCTCCCCTGGCGCCGCACCTATAGAACTTTTCCCAGAAAGCGGACGTCAACGACGTCCCACTCCCCGTTCACCTCAGCCTAAAGCTGAAGTTGATCGTTACTAACCGGGGCGAGCTTGACATAGCACCGCACCGGTGTCAAGTCCCATGCGGTGTTATGCAAAGCGGGTTGCGCCGGCGCGCGGCGCGGGCCCGATCAGGGCGCGGGCAGGAGCTCAGGCCCGCCGGGCCCGTCGCGGACCTCCCAACCCAGCGCGCGCAGCTCGTCGCGCAGGCGGTCGGCCTCCCCCCAATCGCGCTCCTGTCGCGCCCGCTCCCGGGCGTCGCGCAGCGCCGCGACCTCATCGGAGACTGACTCGGCATGTGACTCCGTGAGGGTGGCCAGGCCCAGGACGTCGAGCATCTCGCGCAGGTCGTCGCCGCCGGTGGTCCCGGGGCCGCTGCGGTTGGCCTCCTTCTCCCAATCGGCCACCACCGCGAGGGCCTTGGGAGTGTTGAAGTCGTTGGCGAGGGCGTCGAAGAAACGCTCCCTGAGCGGCGCCGACCACTCCGGACTGGGGCCGTCGAGAAGCCCGCGCGCGGTATTGCGGACACCGGCGGCACGGGCGCGGGCCTCCTCGAGGCGGTCCTCGTCGTACTCCATCGGCTGGTGGTAATGGGCCGCGGCGAAGTACATGAGCAGCGTCTCCGCCCCGTGCCGCTCGATCGCCTCGCCGAGCATGAAGACGTTGCCGACCGACTTGGACATCTTCTCTGAGTCCAGGCGGACCATGCCGACGTGCACCCACAGCCGCGTCAGGTCCTCGTCGCGCGCCGCCCGCGTCTGAGCCGCCTCGTTCTCGTGGTGGGGGAAGATGAGGTCCGAGCCGCCACCGTGGATCTCGAACCCGACTCCCAACAGTTTCTCGGCCATCGCCGAGCACTCGATGTGCCAGCCGGGCCGCCCGGGGCCCCAGGGCGACTCCCAGGAGCTGTCCTCGGCCGCCTTGTGGCCCTTCCACAGCGCGAAATCGAGCGGATCGCGCTTGCGCCCGGCCCCCTCGACGTCTTCTCCCTGGTCCATCTGGTCGACCTGACGATGGGATAGTTCGCCGTATCGGGGGTAGGAACGGACCGAAAAGTAGACGTCACCGTCGGCGGCGTAGGCATGGCCACTCTCTACCAACTCCTCGATCAGGCCCACGATCTCGGCGATCGTCTCGCTGGCCAGAGGCTCCGCATCGGGTCGACCGAGCCCGAACGCGTCCGTGTCATGCCGGTAGGCGACCGTCATCTGCTCGGCGAGGGCCTCGCTGTGGATCCCGGCCTGGCGGGCAGCCACGTAGATCTTGTCGTTGATATCCGTGACGTTCGCCACGAACTCGACGCCGTAGCCCTCGTGGACCAAAAACCGCTTGAGCAGGGAGTAGACGACGAATGGGCGAGCGTTGCCCACGTGCACGCGGCCGTACACCGTCGGCCCGCAGGCGTAGATCCGCACCCGCCCCTCGATCTCCGGGACGAGCTCCCGGATCTGCCCGGTGCGAGTGTCGTGGAGGGTCACGGTGCGCAAGGTGGCCGAACCCTAGCGCCCGCCACAGTCCTGGCGCCCGCGAGCATCCGGGCCACGCGTCACCGTTAATCAGGTGGCGATGCCCATGACCCCAGACCGAGCCTGCCGGCTGGCAGACGTCGAGACCGCCTTCCGCACCCTGCCCGAGCGCTACCTCGGCGCGGATCCGGGGTTCGACGCGACCTACAGCATCAGGCTCTGCGACCTCGGCCAGACCTGGGAGGTGCGCTGCACTGCCCACGGGGCCCGCGTATGCAAGGGCGCGACGCGGCGCACGCCCGATGTGACCATCTCCACCGACGCTCAGACGTGGCTGGCGCTGCGCCAGGGCGAGATCTCCGGGATCGACGCGTTTGAGCGCCGGCGACTGAGCGTGACCGGCAACCTCGACTACGCCGTCGGTTTTGAGGGGATGTTCAGGCTCCCCGGGGACCGTCCGCCGCTCCTGCAGATCCACGATGTGCCCATCGGCCGACACCACATCTCCTCACTGAGGATCGGTCACGGCCCCGACGTCCTGCTGCTGCACGGGCTGGGCGGGACGCGCGCCTCGTTGTTCGCCACCGCCGCCGCGCTGGGCCAGCGCTACCGCGTGCACGCCCCGGACCTGCCCGGCTTCGGCTCATCCTCCAAGCCCGCGCGGGCGCCGTACAACGCCCGCTGGTACGCGGAGACGATGCTTCGCTTCATGGACGCCCAGGACATCTCCCACGCACACGTCGTCGGCAACTCGATGGGCGGCCGGATCGCCATCGAGATGGGGCTGATGGAGCCTGACCGCATCCGCTCGCTCGGCCTGCTGTGCCCGGCGGTGGCATGGGTCAAGCGCGGCTTCCACCCGCTGGTGCGGCTGCTGCGGCCCGAGTTCGGGCTGCTGCCCCACGGCTTCTCCCGCAACGCCGTCGCCTCGCAGTTCTGGAGCCTGTTCTATGACCGTGACCTCATCGACCCCGAGGTGGGCGAACTGATGGTCGACGAGTTCCGGCGCATCTACCACTCGGCGGGGGCGCGGCTGGCCTTTCTGGCCTCGGCACGCAACATCTATCTCGAGGCGCCCTACGGCCGCCATGGGTTCTATCCCAGGCTCGCCGAGCTGCAGCCGCCGGCGCTGTTCGTCTGGGGCGACCACGACGGTCTGGTGCCGGCAGCGTTCGGGCGCCATGTCCGCAAGTGGCTGCCCGGCGCGGAGCAGGTGACGTTCCCGTCCTGCGGCCATGTCCCCCAGGTCGAGCGGCCCGAGGAGACCAACGACCTCCTGATGCGCTTCATCGCGCGCAATGAGATCTCGGTCGCGGGATCGAGGACCATCCGCCCGCGGAGCGGCCCCGGCAGCGCCGGCCGCCAGGCCGCATGAGGTCGGAGCGCTGATGGCGAGCACCGGCCTCGCCGGCAACGCCGAGACCAACGGCCACGTCGGCTCCGACGCGCGCGCTGCCGACGACGGCGGGTCGGGGTCCGGTCCCTCGCTGCTCGGTCGCGCGATCCGCGGGGTGGCACGTCAGGTACAGGGCCGGATCCCGCGCGCGGACCTCGACGAGCGCGACCCCGACTTCATCCGCGAGCGGCTCCCGCTCATGTGGCTGGCCGCGAGCCTGTGGTTCCGCGGCGAGGTCCGCGGGCTGGGCAACATTCCCGACGACGGCCCGGTGCTGATGGTCGGCAACCACTCCGGTGGCAACATGACCCCGGACACCGTCGTCTTCACGCTCGCCTTCAACACCTACTTTGGCGTCGAGCGTCCCTTCTACCAGCTCGCGCACAACCTCGTGCTCTCGATGCCCGGCCTGGGCTCGCTGCGCCGGTTCGGAACGGTGGCGGCTTCGCCCGCCAGTGCCCGCAAGGCGCTGCAGGCGGGCGCAGCCCTGCTGGTGTATCCCGGTGGCGACTACGAGGTCCACCGGCCGTTCTGGCAGCGCAACCGCGTGGACTTCGACGGGCGCAAGGGCTTCATCCGCCTCGCGCTCCAGGAGAGCGTGCCGATCGTGCCGGTGGTCTCGATCGGCGGTCACGAGACGGCGCTGTTCCTCACCCGCGGCGAAAGCCTGGCCCGGCTGCTGGCGCTCGACCGCCTCTTCCGCCTCAAGGTGCTCCCCATCTCGCTGGCGCTGCCCTGGGGACTGAACGTCGGCGACATGCTCGGCCACATCCCCCTGCCGGCCAAGATCACGATCGAGACTCTGCCGCCGGTCGACCTCAAGGCCGAGTTCGGACCCGACCCTGACGTCGAGGAGATCTACGACCATCTGATCCGACTCATGCAGGACACCCTCGACGCCCTGGCCGAAGAGCGACGGCTGCCGGTGATCGGATGAGGGCCACTGCCGCGGCGATGATCGCCGCCCCGATGGAGACGGTATGGGGCGTGGTCGCTGACCCGGAACGCGCGCTGAGCTTCATGTCGGGCGTCACCCGGTGGGAGATCGAGGGCGAGCAGCGTGCCGGACTGGGGGCGCGTTACCGGATGCTCCTGCGCGTGGGCTCGGCGGAGGTGGGTGGCCTGATCGAGATCGTGGAGTGGGATCCGCCCAAGGAACTGGCCTGGACGTCGATCACCGGCGTGGATCAGCGCGGGCGCTGGCGGTTGCGCTCGGTGGCCGCCGGACGCACGAAGGCCGAGATCCGGCTGGCGGCCGGCGTGCCGGGATCCGGCATCCCGGGCTGGATCGCGGAACGCATCGCCCAGCAGATCGTCAGCTCGCATCTGCGCAACACCATGGCGCAGCTCACGCGGATCGTGGAGCACGAGCG
>JBAQGP010000105.1:0-2797 GCA_049287845.1 Solirubrobacteraceae bacterium
CCGAAGGCCCGTCCCGCGCGCCGCCGGCGCGGGACGGGCGAACCGGCGCTGCACCTGTTCGTCGAGGCGCGCAGTGAACGCGTCACTGGTCCTGGGTCGCTCTCGGCGCAGGATGAGCGCCAGCTCGGCGAGCTCGGCGTATTCGGGGTCCACGGGGTCACCGGCAAGCGTGGCGTCGACCGCCATCAGCGCGCCTGCGATCTCGGGGCCCTCCGGGTCGCTGTCAGGTCCTCGCATCGCAGGCCTTCCTCAGTTTCTCCATGGCTCGATACAGCAGGGTTCCGGCGGCGGTCTCGCTGATCCCCAGGACGCGGGCCAGCTCGCTGTTGCGCAGTCCGGCTCCGAACTTGAGCGCGATGACCTCACGGTCCCGCGGTGCCAGCTCCGCCAGAGCCGCGCGGACCGCGGTGCGCCGCAGCGCCACCTCGGCGTCGTCCTCGGCCTCGGAGACGTCTTCGGGATCGACGGTGAGCGACGCCAGGCGCTTGCGCCGGCGCAGCTCGTCCAACGCCGCATTGCGGGCGATCCCGAACAGCCAGGCTCGTTCTTCTCCACGACGGCGATCGAAGGTCATGCGGCGCCGGTAGGCCCGCTCGAACGCCACCGCGGTGATGTCCTCAGCAGCGGCGCGGTCGCCCAGCAGCGTCGCCACGTAGGCGAAGATGTCGTCCCGGCTCGTTCGATACAGCAACTCGAACCGCTCCCAGGAGTTCTGGGTGGAGCGACGGCCGCCGGACTTCGGATGCGCCTGAGTCTCGATCACCACCCTCACTACGCGACCGCATGGGTTCCGTCACCACAACAGCTCTGTATCTTCGTCGGATGCGCGCCGCGTTGGTGACAACGGTACTGGCGGCGGCGGTGCTCGTCGCGGCCGGGCCCGCCTCGGCGGGCGGCGTGGGCCCGGCTCAGATCGCGCGGGCTGTCCACGGTGCCGAGCAGTCGCACTCGCTGTGGGCCACCGTGAACATCTGCGATTCCCGCAGGTACCGCGACGACATCGGGGTGCGCGGCCAGATGCCGGCGCTCGGCTTCTCCTCCGGGCTGTACATGGTCGTCCAGGTCAACTTCTGGTCTCCGACACAGCATCGCTTCCTCCCCATTCAGAGCAACCTCGCCACCACGCGGCTGTCGCTGGGCAGCAGCGCCAATGGCCTTCAGCAGGACGGCGTGGTGTTCCCGTTCAGCGCCCACACCGGACTACTCAACGCCACCGTCACGTTCATCTGGACGCGCGGCGGCAAGGTGATCGGCCAGATCGTCCGGGGCACGACCGCCGGCCACCCCGATGCCGACCACGGCAACCCGCCGCACTACAGCGCGGCGCAGTGCCGGATCAAGTAGGCGCAGTCGCCACGCGGCACGACGGGGCGAATGTCGACGGGCGCTCAGTTTCAGCGCTGGCAGCCCGGGCACCAGAACGTGGTGCGGTTGTCGTCGCCCTGGCCACGGGCGAGCACCTTTGACCCGCACCGCGGGCAGGGCCGCCCGGCGCGGCGGAACACCGCCGGCTCACCCCGCATGCGCCCGTACCGGGCCGAGTGGAGCATCCGCGGGCGGACCGCGGAGATGATGGCCAGCGCCTCCTCGTCGCCCACCGACGACAGCGGGCGCCACGGGTCCACGGCGGCCTCCCAACAGCCCTCGGACTTCCAGATGTTCCCGATCCCGGCCACGTTGCGCTGATCGAGCAGCGCGTCGCCGATCCCGCGCGTGGGGTCCTCGCCGCGCAGGCGCGCCAGGAACCGCGGGGCATCGAACTCATCGGCCAGGATGTCGGGGCCCAGCGCGGCCAGCCGCTGATCGAAGCGAGTGCGGCTCTCGGTCATCAGCTCGAGCACCGGCCCGTTGAACTGGACCACCTGATGGCCTGCGCGCTCGAGCACCAGCCACGCCAGCCGGGGCGAACGTCCCCAACGGCGCTGCGGGGCATACACCCCCCAGGTGCCCGTCATGCGCAGGTGCGAGTGGATGACCAGATCGCCGTCGAAGACCAGGAACAGGTGCTTGCCATGCGTGCGGATCTCGGTCACCGCGCGGCCGGCCAGCCGCTCGGGCCAGTGATCCATCGCGTGGCGGGGGTGCGGAGTCCGGATCGCGTCGGGCACGTGGCCCTCCAGCACCGACCGCATCCGGTGCGCCGCGTAGGCGATGGTGTCGCCCTCAGGCATGAGCCGAGGGTGTCAGGCCGACAGCGTGAGCCGGCGCGGACCCTCCTGGAAGCCGAGCGCCCGCAATGCCGGCCCCAGGGGCGAGGTCATCGCCGAGTCGCCGTCGACCTTCTCCAGGGCGACGCGCTTGATGGCGCCGGTCCGCACGTGGTCGACGAGCGCTGTCAGCGCCGCCTCGATGCGAGGATCCCCGTGGGCCACCAGTGTCTGCAGGGCGCGGCCACCGCGCTCCAGATAGACGATCGGGTCACCGCCCACCAGCACCACGTAGGCACCTGCCATCCGCGCCGGCCGGCGGCCTGAGCGGACTTGATCATCGTCGCCGGGGCGCTTGGGCCAAGGGAGGGCGGCCCCGTAGGGCTGGGCCGGATCGACCGCGGCGAGCACCAACGGTGGAGCAGCCTCCCCTCCGGAGCCGCCGCCCGCGCCGGGGCGTCGGGCGCGCAGCCGCTCGACGGCTCCCGGGAGCGCGAACTGGGCCCCGCCCAACCCCTCCAGAAAGTAGCCGCGCCGCGCCACGCCCAGCGTCTCGAGCTGGGAGAGCTCCGCGTAGATCGCCGAAAAGCCCCCGGGGATGCCCTCGGCCAGGACCTGCTCGCGGGTGACGATCCCGTAGCGCTCCAGCA
>JBAQGP010000106.1:0-14026 GCA_049287845.1 Solirubrobacteraceae bacterium
GCGGCGCGCCGGGCCCGGGCGCCGATCCGGGTGGGCCACGACCCCCGAGCCATCGCCGTCACGCCCGACGGCGCCACCGCGTACGTCGCCAACAGCGGCTCGAACACCGTGACGCCGATCAGTGTCCACACCGGCACCCCGGGCGCTCCCATCCCGGTGGGCGCCGACCCGCGCACGCTGACCATCACCCCCGACGGCCGCACGCTCTACGTCCTGGACTGGGAAGGCGCCGCGGTGACGCCGATCGACACCGCCACCAACCACGCGCTGGCGCCCGTCCCGGTCGGAGCCTTCCCGTCGGCGGCGGCCGTCGACCCCGGCGGCGACACCGTGTACGTGTCGGGCTACGGGTCCAACACGGTGACGCCGATCGCGACGGCTACCAACACGGCGGGCCCCGCGATCCCCGCCGGTCAGGCGCCCAACGCGCTGGCGCTCAGCCCGGACGGCGCCACGGCGGAAGTCGTCGACGGCGCCACCGACCGCGTCACGCCCATCGTCACCGCGCAGCGCCGCGCGGGGCCGGCGGTCCGGGTGGGAAGCTCGCCGACCGCGGTCGCAGTGACCGGTCAGACGGCGTTCGTGGTCAGCACCATCACCGGGACCGTGACGCCGATCAGCACCGCCACCGAGCGGGCCGGCCACCCCATCTCCGTGGGGGCCTACTCCTATCCGACCTCCATCACGCTGGCGCCGGGCGGACGGATCGCCGCGGTGCTGGGCACCTACGACGGCACGGTCCGACTGCTGAACACCCGCACGCGGA
Source organism: Solirubrobacteraceae bacterium (assembly GCA_049287845.1). Taxonomy (GTDB): domain Bacteria; phylum Actinomycetota; class Thermoleophilia; order Solirubrobacterales; family Solirubrobacteraceae; genus Palsa-465. The sequence goes on from JBAQGP010000106.1 coordinate 767, forward strand.
CCGCCTCCAAGCCGATCAAAGTCGGCGCGCTCCCCGTCGCGGCCGCCATCACGCGCTGAGTCGGCGGCTGAATCTCGGCGGGACGCAGAGTTAGGGCATCAGGAACTCGACCCCGCGCCCGGTGGTCGAATAGGTCTGGTAGATGATCCCGCGGTCAGTGGCCGGTGCCGGCCTGCGGCGTCGGCGGGATGGTCAGTCCGGCCGCGCTCAGGGCGTGCTGCATCGCCGGCAACGCGCCGGCCGTGGACGCGGTCTCGCCGTGACCGTGTTGACCGAGCAGCCGCCGGGTCAAGGTTGAGCGTTCCTCCAACAGCTCGTTCAGGACGCGGCGGAGATCCTGGGCGGTGGGTGGCTGGCTGCGTTCAAGCCCGGCGCGCAGCCAGGCCTGACGGACCAGCTCCTTGATGAACGCCCCACTGACTCCTTCAGAGCGCTCGATCAGGTCACGTTGGGTGGCCGGGTCGATGTCGATGCCCTCGCCGTAGAGCGCCAGCAGCCCCTGCCGTCCGTCGGCGTCGGGGAGCGGGATCTCAAGCGCGAGGTCGATGCGTCCCGGCCGGGCAGCGAGCGCAGGCTCGATGAGGTCGGGTCGGTTGGTGGTCAACAGGAACAGCAGGTCCTCGTCCTCGGCCAGTCCCTCCATCTGGTTGAGCAGCTCGAACAACACCCCTTCGCTGCCGAACTCCATCGTGCGCTCGGCGGCAACCAGGTCGATGTCCTCGAACACAAACGTGGCCGGCGCGAGATCGCGCCCGATCGCCAGCGCCTGCTCGATCAGCCCCAGCCCCCGGCCGGTCAGCAGAATCGTCGTGCGCCCGGGCATCGCGTGCAGCAGATACATCACTGACAGCGTCTTGCCGGTGCCCTGCGGTCCGTGCAACAGCACGCCGCGCTTGAGGTGCCGCCCCGCCGATCTGAGCCAGTCGGCCCGCTCAGCCACGCCGATCGAGTGCCGCTCGAGTCGCTCCAGCGTCCCGGGCGGAAGGATCACCCCCTCGCGCTCGACCGGCGGCACGGCATGAAACTGGACGTGGACGGCTTCGTCATGGCGGCCGCTCTGGTGCAGCGAGATGATCTGACCGCGAAACACGTTGTGCTCGCGCATCGCCGCCCGCAGCGACCGCAGCAGCGCCGACACAGTGCCACGCACCGGCGAAACCCCCTCGAGCTTCAGGGACGACGGCTGCATCGGATGATCACCCGCGCGCGAGAGCACCAGGACGACAGGTGCCTCGCCGTGGACGGTCAAAAAGACGCCGCTGGCCACGCACTGGATCACGCGGCCGTCTCCGACCTCGACGTCGGCGTACTGCACCGGCCCCAGCGAGATCGGGCCGGCCATCCCGTGGCCCGCGAGAATCTCTGACAGCCCGATCGATCCAAAACCCATAAGGCGAGTCGTGAATCCGAGGATCTCCGCGTCACCCAGGACCGCATCCAGCGCGAGTTGCAGGTTGGCCTGCTCGGCCATCGAGAATTCGGCGCCGGTGGTCGGCAGCTCCTTGGGCTCGGTGCCGAGATGCTCACGCAGCCGCACCGCCACCTCTGACTCCCCATGCACCGCCGCCAGCGTCATCGCATGCATGAACTCCTCAAACGACGCCGCGAAAGCGCCCAGGTCCGGAAGCTCGGCCACCAGCACAGACCGTAGGCCACTGCGGGGTGTCTTGACAAGGGCACTGCGCGCATGCATGAACGTCCCGCGGCCTCGCGTTGACGTCGGGCTCGCCGGGTATGCAGGGTCCTGTGTCCGTCGGCGCTGATCTCGGTCGCTACCGCCTGATCTCCAAGATCGGGTCGGGAGGCATGGCCACGGTGAACCTCGCCGAGGACACTCTTCTGGGCCGCCGGGTGGCGCTGAAGCGGGTGCAGGGAACGGTTGATGTCTCCGGGCTGTCACGCCTGCGCCGCGAGGCGCTCGCCGGCGCCTCCCTGAACCACCCGAACCTCGTGTCCGTCTACGACATCCTCACGCTGGACGACGAGGAACTCGTCATCGTCATGGAGTACGTACAGGGCGAGACCCTGCGCGAGCTCCTGACGCGGCGGGGAGCGCTCCCTGCCGCGGATGCCCTCCCGCTCCTGGCCGGCGTTGCGGCCGGACTCGATGCGATTCACGGCGCTGGGATCGTGCACCGCGACGTGAAGCCGTCCAACATCCTGCTCGGCGAGGATGGTGCCGTCAAAGTCGCCGACCTCGGCGTCGCGTCCGTCCCGGATCGGACCCGGATCACCACCTCGGGCTCGATCATCGGGTCACTGAACTACATGGCGCCCGAGCAGCTCGACACCGGACCCGCCACCCCAGCGATCGACATCTACGCCCTGGCGGCGGTCGCATTCGAGATGCTCTCGGGCATCAAGGCGCGCGAGGCACCAAACCCGGTCGCGCTCGCCCATGCGATCGCGACCAAGCCTCCTCCCAGCCTCGGCGAGGCGTGGCCGGCGGCTCCTCGCGCGGCGACGGATCTCCTCACGCGGGGGATGTCCCGCGAGCCGAGAGCGCGGCCCGCCACCGCCGGCGCGCTGGTGGCTGGGCTGGAGGCGGCGTTCGCCGTGCAGACCCCGAGACGGGCGGCCCAGCGCCCCCCTCGGGCGGTTGGGGTGCTCGATCCCACCGAGGCGCGTGCACGTGCCAGGCAGGGGAGAGCGTCTCGTCCCCCGCGACCGCCAGCCCCGCCGCTGAGCACCGAGCGCGGACGGAGAGCTCAGGGTGAGCGTCCCGCCGGACCGCGCCGCTGGGGCCTCGCCGTCCTCGCGTTGGGCCTCGTCTGCGTGGCCGCGGCGCTGGTCGTGCTTCTCAATCGAGGGAGCTCGCCGCCGCCGAGGACCGCGGCGTCTGGCACCAAAAGGCGCCCGCACACCGCCGCGTCGCGTCCGGCATCCACGCCGAAGTCGACGCGGAGTCCGTCGAGCAGCGCGACGGTGACCTCGTCCGCGTCGTCACCCGCGGCCTCAGGCACGACCCCGGCCGGATCGACCGTCCCCGCGTCGACCGCGCCCGCCCGCACGTCCACTGCGGCCTCGGGCTCGGCCTCCGTTCCGCCCGGCTCCGCGTCGGCCGCCTCACCGGTCGCAGCGGTGGAGTCCTTCTACCGCCTCGCGGCCGCGCGTCGCTACACCGACGCATGGGCGCTGGCCGACCCCGCGTTCCGCGCCCAGCTTGGCGGATACAGAGATTTCCAGGCCGGGCAGGCGAACGACCGCTCGATCACCTTTGACAGTGCGCGCGTGGCCAGTCAGACGGGCGACTCCGCCACGGTGATGGTGAGCACGACCTCGGTGCAGTCCGATGGGACCCGCCACTGCAGCGGTCCCGTGGATCTGGTCCACGGCACGGCTGGACAGTGGCTGGTGCATCAGATCCACATCAACTGCCGCTGACGACCTTTGGCCGGGACCGGTCGCCGGGGATGGCCGGTGGCCAGCTACGCCCGTTGTCCGCGCGCGTACGTTCTCGGTAGGACAGGCCGCCGTCCCGGGAGCCCGCTCACGGGGTTAATGGACCGACAGTCAACTCCACCAAGGAGGCAACATGCTTCTCATCCTGGCGGCGATCCTGCTCATTATCGCCATCGCCGGCGGCGTGGTCATTCATCCATTGCTGTTTCTGCTCGCCATCGTCGCCATCGTCGTCTTCTTCAGCGACCGGCGGCGCGGAGCCATCCGCTGATCACGCGCCGCAGCGCTCGGCTCGTCAGGCCGGAGCCGGGCGCTGCGGCCGGAGCCGGGCGCTGCGGCAACACCTAGGTCATCGTTGCCGCGAGGCGATGATGGCGCAGTGCCTCGGGCGGGGAGCCGTGCAGCATCCACGTTCGGTCTCCACGGCGACTGATGTCGCCTCGCTGCTGCAATGCACCCAAGGCGCGGGTCACCGCCGGCCGATGCGCGCCGATCAGATCCGCGAGCCGCTGGTGAGACAGCGGCAGCGGTACGGCGATGCCGTCAGGCAGAACCCGCCCCCAGCGTTCGGCCAGATGCCAGAGCGTCAGAAGCAGCCGGTCATCGACCCGTTGATGGTGAGCGATGGCAAGGGAGACGGCGAGCGCGTGGGCGCGCCGGGTCCCACGGTTGAAGAGCTCAAGTCCAAGCTGTGGCCACGGGGTCATCCGCACCACAAGGCGATGATCGAGCACGGCCAGGCGGGCGGGCTCCAGAACGACCCACCCGACCTCCGCCTGAACGTGAGATCCCTCGTCGTCCCAGCTCCACGGGCGAATCACGTCGCCCGCCCCGATCAGTTCGACGCAGCGGCGTCCCAACACGTCAACCTCGCGACTGATCAGACCGTCCACGATCAAGAAGCCGCGATGATGACCGTCGGGCTCTTCTGCGGCGGTGACATCCCAACTGCCCGTAGATAGGCGTCGTACTCTCGTCTGAGTCTCGCGCCGGGCGCGCTCGTAATCAGTCGCAGGCAGGAGAGCCCTGATCTCGGGATCGGCATCGACGATGCTGATCACACCCGCGGCGGCATTCACTTGGGCCACTCGATCTCGCAGCGACCCACATCGAGATCCTGCTTCGCTAAGGGGCTCACGTCGGCAGCCAGCATATCCCCGATATTGCGCATGTCTGTCGTTCCTGACTGGGTTGGTCTATCCGGGCCTCCGCGGAGGCTGACAAGCACCTCAGTCTCCCGCGATAGCTGCGAGCGGCACGTCCGCGTGCGTACGTTCGCGCGGGTACGGAGTCGCTGGCGTTCGGGCCCCGCCCGATCGTAGCTTCCCGGGACACCCACGGGTCACGAAGAGCGTGACCTCACAAAGGAGTAGTCATGATCACTTTGGGCATCCTGCTGCTGATCGTCGGCTTCATCGCGAAGATCGCAATCTTGTGGACGATCGGCATCGTCCTATTGGTGGTTGGCCTCATTCTGGTCGTGCTCGGCTCGATGGGCCGGGCGGTCGGAGGACGACGCCATTACTACTGACGTCGCGAGGGCATCCGGCCAGCCGGGGCTCCCACGTCGATGACCACATGCCGCGGTCCGGCCGTGCGGTGCCCGCGCTGCAAGCTGCTGATCGCGCCCCGCCTGCCGGCTCTCTCTCCGCGGCACTGTCCGCGATGTCTGGCGCGCAATCGAATCGTGGTGGAGTTGGAGATGCTCCCGCCGCAACGGTCGGACGGGGGCCCGCCTCCTCCTCCGGCCGAGTCGGCTTCCGCCGAACGCCCGACCCACGTCCCGACAGCAACCACCGGGGGAGTGGACGATGCCGGGCTCGAACCAGCGACCTCCGCACCGTCGAGGCGGAGAGGCGACGTCAAGCCGTGACAGGATAAGCCACAGAAGCCCCGATGTGCAGGACATTCCGGGCCGGCCTTCGGCGCGGGCGATCGCCACGCCTTCGCGGGTGCGCATCCGCAGCAGATCGGCCTCGACCTCAGCAAAGGCCGCGAGGGTGTTGAAAAAGCGCGCGGGCCACTGAGCGCCTGGAACGCTATCGACGAAGGTCGACTAGCTGTGATTGTGCGAAGCCGCAGCCGCAGCCGGCACTGGTCGCTGGGGCACTCGTCGCCGTCGCCGTACCCCTCACCATCACAGACGTCAGCTCCTCTGCGCCGTGGACCCATCTCGATCGGTTGCCCTGAGGAAACGGGCTGTCACGTTTTCGATCGCCCGTTACATGTACCGGACATGAACCACCTCAAAGCGAGCGACGCCGAGCTCCTCGTGGCCTCCGACCAGGATGCCGCGGCGTTTCGCGCCCTCTACAACCGCTATACCGAGCAGATCAACGGCTATCACCTGCGCCGTTGCCGTGACGAACAGGCGGCGCTTGACCTGACGGCCGAGACGTTCGCCCAGGCGTGGTGCGCACGGCGAACGTTCCGAGACGAGGCGGGTGGGCGCGCCGGGCCATGGCTGTACGGGATCGCCCGCAACGTGTTGCTGCAGTCGGTCCGCCGCGAGCGCTTGGAGGATGGCGCCCGCCAGCGGCTCGGCATGTTCGAGCACACCGACCATCCGCCCGCCGCGCCCGAGCAGAGCTGGTTGAACGGTGTCGATGAGCTGCTTGACGAGCTGCCGGCGGACCAGCGCAGCGCCCTGGAGCTCCGCGTCCTGGACGACCTGCCCTACGAGGGAGTCGCCTCGCGGCTCTCGATCACACCCGAGACCGCGCGGATGAGGGTCCATCGGGCTCTCAGAGCACTGCGCCGGGACCACTCACTCACGACTGGAGAAGAGCGATGAAAATCGATACGAAACTCGAACAGCTCGGTGATCGCCTCGAGCGATCCGTTGCCGCCGACCTGCGCTCCGAGCAGCGCACTCCCGGGGCGGTCATGGCGTGGGCGCGGCGGAGACGCTCGCGGCTTTTGGCCAGCAGCTCTCTTGGGCTGGCGGGTATCGGCGCGGCCGTCCTGATCGTGCTCAGCGGCACCGCCGCAACACCACCGGCGTTCGCTATCACCAAGCATGATGATGGCTCGGTGTTGGTGCAGCTCAGCGCCCAGGAGGACATCGCTCAGGCAAACCGGAAGCTTGCCGCAATGGGGATCAACGAGCAGATCACGCTCTACTCCAACCCCCACCCGACGGCCGTCAGTGGCCCGGAAAGCTGTAGCGCGGGTCCGGGCGCCGGGGTGCCGAATCCGCCCATCAACGTCGTCGTCAACACAGACAACGCCGACAACACGGGCACCACCGGCGCCGTGGTCTGCGTCGTCGGGCCTCACACCTACTCGGGTCCCTACCCGGGCAACTCCGGGTGACCTGGGCTCGGGCGACCCCGGTAGCACGACCGCCAGTAGCAAGAGCCTCGGCTGACCCACTGATGACGTTCGGCGCCCGCCCGTAGCGGGGTCGGCGAGAGCCGGGTTGCGGCCTGGTCCCCTAGGGATGGGGGGCCGGGCCTCTGGTGGATGGGGGCCGCCGTGGCTGCTGGTGGCGGGGCGGTCGTGACCGGAGCTCGTTGATCGCCCCACCTGCTGTGAGAGCTGGGCGGATGTGACGGTGCTGCCACGGTGTCTGCCGCGGCGCTTGGCTTGCAGCGAGGTGATCTCAGCAGCCTCTGTCGTTGGCTGGGCTGAGACAGGGCCGGCTGTGGGTCGCCGCCCGCGGAGGGAGGTGGGCAGCGCTGCTCGACCCCTTACCTAGCTGCCAACGGGCTCACCAATTTCCCCGGTTCAGTTCGCGCAACGCCGCGTTCTCCAGCGTCTCGTTGGCCACGATCGCTTCAGCCGCGCGTTCTCGACCTCCAGCTCCTTGAGCACGTCGGGCAGCTCGAACCCCTCTCCAAGCAGCCGGTCGGCCTCCCTGAGCTTGCGAACAACGTGCTCCGGCGTGTGCCTGCGGTTCTTCATCGCGATGCCTCGCGGCGGAGCTTGGCGGCGGCGCTCGTAGTGCTCAGGCGGGGACGAGCGTGGCGGCGGGGATGCTGTGCGTCGGCGCCCAGCCGTTGGTTGCCCTCGGCGGTCAGCTGCTCTCGTCGGGTTGCCGGGGGCTCCTGCTTGGAGGCGCCACGCGGATGACGTCACCGGTTTTCTAGCGGTGCGGCGACGGCCTGACCAGCAGCAGCGTGAGCGGAATGCGGTGGACGCTATGCCGCCCGGCCTGGATCTCCACATCGACCACTGCCGTGACCCGGACGCGCTTCACTCCGGCGCGGCGGCTGCGGCGCAGCGCCTCACGCGCCTGACGGGAGAAGCGGACGACGAGGGTTGCTCGGCGGCCTTGGCGAAGCGATAGTGACCCGATGGCCAGTGCGCGCACCCGAGGATGAAAACCTGGGCGGCGGGCGGCGGCCACGATGGTCGTGCTCGACTTCTGGGCTTTCGGCGCGACGAATGGCAGATCGACCCCAAGCTCATGCTTGCGTGAGCGCAGCCGGTCCAGCGATATGAGCAGCGCCTCGTTGGCGCCCTTGATGATCGACTGGCAAGCCAACAGGCCGGGATCGGTCGGTGCGCCGACGAATTGATCACACAGCGAGAGCTGAAGGAGCTCATCAGGGGCGATCGCCTGGACCGGGACACCCTTCTGCACGATCGACCGCAGTGAGAACAATCGGGTGACGTAGTTATTGAGGACCAAGATGAAGCTGTTTCGCGACCGACAGGACACCGGATCTGGTGTCTGGACGCTCGGATCGGTGCAGTAGGCCAGAAGGGAACCCGCGATCGCCCCCTGCTCTTGTTGCACATCTGCCACGTACTGTTCGTAGTTGATCTCGTATTGAACCTCAGCGTCCAAGCCGGTCTTGGTCGGACTGGTCTGGTTGAAGTACGTGTTCATCTTGCAGTCAAGCTCTGGGTTGTTAGTGATCGGGGGCGCCTTTGTGGAGCCGGGCGATCCGCCGCTCACAGCATGTGCTTGGCTCCCACCAGCAAACGGGCTGGTCGCTGATTGCACACACTTCACCGGCGTCTCGATCCGCGCCGGGAAACCCGATATGTCAATCGTGCCGGGCTGAGCGGGCTTACTCCCTCCGAAGCCGCTACACCGCTCCCATGCCGAGACGCAGACCTGGAGCGGGTCAGGGGCCGGCAGCTTGCCGACACAGTCACCGATATAGAACGCATCGCAAACCAGCCGGACGGGTGACGTCTGCGAGCCCGTGCTCGCGGAACTCGGCGAATGCGCGGCATCGCCACCGTAGGCCGCGGTGATGAGCGACGGCCCCGAAGCCGGCTCGACATACAGCACCGAGCAGCTCGCCAGATCCGTCCGCGAGCCCGAAGCCACCAGAGTGCACGTCGCCCCGGCGCTGAAGAAGCCGGCACTCGCGGTGAACTTCACAGGTCCGATGGGCGTGCTCGACGGAGCGGGGCCGGCATCATCCACAGTCGCCGTGCACGTGTCGGTCCCAAATGCGGAACTCGCCGAAGTCGTGCAGGAAACAGACATGCTCGTCGGGCGTGCGCTCCCCGGCGGGGGGAGCGTGGGCGAGGGGGGACAGGTCGACGGGCCGCCCGAGGTGCGGAAGTCGAAGATCGGGCCGGAATGGCCGTTGCTGTCCGTGAACGTGCCCGAGAGCGTGTTGCCGTCGGCGCTGATCGTCTCGGTCTCGGTCGACGTATAGCTGCCCTGGACCGTGTGGTTGACGAGCGTGCAGCCACTGATCTGCCCCGTGAATCCATCGCCGATGATCGCTCCGGTGGCGAGATTCTCAGACGTGATGTTCTTGGTGTGCGGGAACTGAGGGCTTGCCTCACAGGCCGACAGAGTCCCGCCGATGCACGCGCCACCCTGGTACGTCCCACGAAGGTCGGTGTATCCGTCGGCCCATGCGCCGGCCACGAACACCAAGCCCGTCGTGAGCACCCCCAGCACCACGGCTGCTCGGCTGGCAAGCTTCCTCCCCCAGCGCGCGGCGAGCCGGACGAGATCCCGGCGAGGCTGGGGGGTAGCGAGCATCGGCGGAGCGAACCATTTACCGGTCCTCTGGTCAATGCGTACGATTGCGTAGTGTCAGCCGACGGCGTCCTGGCGATGGTCGGGGAGATCTACGGGGCCCTCGAGCTGCCGCAATTCCGCCGGTGCCTCCTGTCGGCGCTCGCGCGGGCAGTACCGTCGGACTGGGTCTCGTTGAACGACATCGGGCCTGACCCAGCGGATCTGTTTGTCGTCGTCGAGCCGAGGATGACGCCCGAGGAGTTCGAGACGTTCGGCCGCTTGTCGCATCAGAATCCACTCGTCGCCCACTACGCCCGGACCGGGGACGGGCGGGCATACCGGATCTCTGACGTCGTCGACCCGGTCGAGTTCCACCGCACGGAGCTCTACCGGGAGTTCTATGAGCCACGTGGGATCGAGCATCAAATCGCCTTCACGCTTCCGGCTCGGCGAAATCGCCTCCTCGGTGTCGCGCTGAGCCGCCGGCGTGCAGACTTCTCCGACGCTGAACGGGCGCTGTTGGATCGAGCTCGGCCGTTTCTCATCGAGGGCTACCGCAACGCGATCACCCACTCCGGGGTGCCCCTTCGCCCATCACCTGCGCACGCGCTGCCCCCCTCCGCGCACGGGCTCGGCCTGACGCCGCGGGAGTACGAGGTCCTGAGCGAAACCGCCGCCGGCCGGTCAGCCGTCGCGGTCGGCGAGCTACTCGGACTCAGTCCACGCACCGTGCACAAGCATCTCCAACGCGCCTACCGCAAGGTCGGGGTAGGTGGGCGCCTCGCGGCGACTGCGGCGATGCGTCAGCTGAACCAGCAGCCCGAGGAAACCTAGTCGATCCCCACGGATGCCGCCGACCGCTCAGATTGCCGTCCGCATCGCTGAGCGAGATCAACGGCAACTCGACCGAAGATTCTCTCAAGGGAATGCTGACTGCGATTAGGCGACGCAGCGCCGGCGGTCGATTGGCACTCTGATCGGGCTGCATGCTGGCAGCGGATCGGCTGGAAGTAGTCGTCCCGCGCCTCAGATCTGGCTCCGGTCAGTGGCGGCTGTCCCGTGACCCGCGTATCGCCCCTCCCGAGCTCCTTTGCGAGTCGGGTCTTGTCGCGCAGGCCCAGCCCCGATGCTCAGGAACTTTGACATTCTGATCGGCTCGTCGCGGCGGGCGCTGGCTTGTGACACGCCGCGGATGCGAAAGATCGACGATGCTACGTTCGGACGATGGAGCGCTGGACGACGGCGGAGGTGCTTGCTGCGTCACAGGGGCTTGAGGAGGCTTGGCTCCCGTCAGGCATCGAGGTGGTACGGACTGACGACTGCCTAGTGCTGTGCCGTCCGGTGCACTTGAGCTCCCCCGGCTCAAGCCGGGTGCAGGCCTCGATCAAATCGCTGCGCCCGTTTGTGGAGATACGACCCGAAGTCGAGCGCCTTGCCCAGGCGTGGGGGGCCGACGAGGTGCTGTGGCGGGCAGAGGGCGAAATCGCGTCGGTCGCGAACGAGTCGTTGCGCTCGGCCGGAGCGTCCCTGGCGTTGACCGAACGGGTCATGGCCCGAGCGCTCCACGGGACCGACGCAGACGCATGGTTGGCCGGCGAAAACCCGTCGGGCGTGTCAACGAACCTCGTCGCGGACGAGGAGACCTTCGACGCGCTCGTCGGAGTGGAGACCACAGGCTGGGGTTGGCCGCCACGGTCCGCAGACGTTCGAGTCGAGGACTGGGTGAGCCTACGCGCGGACCTGGAGTCGTCGTCAAAGTTCGCGCTGCTGGCAACCGTGGACGGCACACCAGCGTCGGTTGCCCGCCTCGCCCTGTCTGAGTCGGTCGTGCGTCTCTTCGGCGCCGTGACGCTTCCCGCGTTCCGGGGGCGCGGCCTCTACCGCGCACTCTTGGCGGCCCGCTGCGAGCTCGCGCGCGCCAACGGCGCCACCCTAGCGTTGACCAAGGGCCGTGTGGAGACCTCGGCACCAATCCTTGAACGGGTCGGGTTTCGCTCCTACGCGGTCGAGCAATGCTGGCGCCTCAGTGTCGACGCCAGCTGAGACCTTGGGCAACCTCACGATTACGGGCCCCGATCGTATGACGGGACACCCCGATCGGCGCCGCGGCAGTCTCGCCCGGTCACCCGATCTCGTCGCGCCGCGTCGTAAGCACCAGCCGCCGCCTAGGCGCGGCAGCGCACCCGCTTCGTCGCCGAGGCGGCAGTCTCGATCGCACTACCGCTCGCCGCCGAGGCAGTCACGTCGACGCGGTGGCGTGTCAGACGGGATCGACCAGCGGACGCTCGTGGGTGACCGCCGGGGAACCACCAGCGCACTACAGCCGGGCCTATCGGTGGCCGTCGAGCCCAGCCATGCGGTGTCAAAGAGCACCGATCCCGCAGAGCCGGGACGGCTATATCGGGTTGGAAATCCGGTCCCTCCGTTCGAGCTTCTCGTTTGTGCGGCTGCCCAGGGACGCCACCGGCGCTCGTGGCGGTTCATCCGGGGTCGGGGTGTCTTCTTGCCCGGCGAGCCGGTGCGAGTGCTCTCTGACCGCGTCGACGTGGGCCTGTTGAAGTGGCAGCGCGAACCTCACGACACTGGCGATATGTCGGTCGTTGGCGGTCTCGTTGAGCTTGGCGAGGATTTTCCAGTGGGCCATCTCGCCGGCTTCGGTCATGCTGAGGAACTCCAGGCCGTCGAGCGCCTCGGCGTCCGCGAGATAGGTCTTCATGAATTCGGTGACCTCGGCCTTGGTCTTCCGCGCCTTCCTGGCGATCGCGGTCTTCACGCCGTCACGGGTGCCGGCGACGACATCGCAGCGCTGCTCCACCCGTGCTGCCTCATCGCCCATCCGGTTCATCAGTTCCAGCAGTTCGGTCGCCTGTTCCTGCCGCGCGAGCGTCGCGACCTTCTTGATGGCGACCTGGGCGGCCTGTGCAAGGCCGAGAACTTCGGCGAGCTCGACATCAAGCAGGGTGAGATCGGCCATGGATGTCTGTCAGTCGGCTGAGAGCACGTTGTGACCCGAACAGTGGTGACGCCGGCGTGGTGACCGGCGCCGCCACCGGTGGGGTTAGCTGATGGCGTCCTTGACCTTCTCGACGACGCCGGTGCCGTTTGTGCTGGTGTCGTTGGCGACCACGCCGGTCGGCTTTTTGGGCAGGCCGGCGGCCTGGCGCAGCTTGGCCGACACCTCCGCGAGCATCTCGGGGTCAGGGCCGGGCGCGAACACCGCCGGCTGGGAGGGCAGATCAAAGGGCGGAGCGCCCTCGGGATGGACCTCCTCGGCAACGGTCAGCGGCTCACCGGTCTCCGGGTGCGGGCCGTTAAACACGGCCTTGATCTCCGCGAAGTCGCTGGGGGAGAAGCGGTAGAGCTTCAGATGCTCACCGCGCTTGATGTGGGGCTGGCATTCGGGGATCTTGTCGGTCGGGATCCGCGGTGACGGGAACAGCTTCATCAGATCAGCGCCGGTCAGGTTCTCCAGGGCCCGGGCATAGGCGACCTGGTGCACGCCGCCACGCACCAGCAGATAGCCGGTGAGCGCCCGCGCCGCGGGATGCTCGACCATCTCATAGACCTTGAGCTTGTTATTGCGCGCCCCGGTCTCCAAGAAGAAGTTGTGGGTGAGGTCCTCGATCAGGTCGCCCGACGCGAACACATAGTCGCCGCTCCACGGCTTGGCGTTGGAGTCCTGCACCAGCGTGGCCGCCCCCCCGGCGATGAAATGCTGGGTGTTGCGCGTCCCCTTGACCTCGCTGAGGTCACCCAGCTCACCCGGCGTGCCGTCAGCCGCGCCGGTGAGCATCGTGTTGATCGCCGTCGAGACCAGCTCGATGTGACCGAACTCCTCCGCCGCGATGCTCGCCACCAGGTCATAGAACGGACGAGCGCCCTGTCGATTGCGGAAGTTGAACGACTGATAGGTGTAGTTC
>JBAQGP010000107.1:0-3495 GCA_049287845.1 Solirubrobacteraceae bacterium
GCAGGGTCGGGATCCAGCCCCAGGACGATCTGCGATCGCCTGCGCTGGACGCAGCCGGCCAGCTGGTCGCCGAAACCGGTGAGGTCAGTGCCGCCGGAGGACGTGCCCGTCTGCGGAGGCGCCGCCACCGCGAGGGTCTGCGCTCCGTCGGCGACGCGCCTCCGCGGCTAGTTGACGGCCTTCTTCAGCGACGCGCCGGCGGTGAACTTGGGGACCCGCGATGCGGCGATCTGGATCTTCTCCCCGGTGGCCGGATTACGGCCCTCGCGGGCGCTGCGGTCGGAGACGCTGAACTTCCCAAATCCGGAGAACACGACGTCGCTACCGCGCTTCAGTGCGCCCTCGATCGTCTCGAGCATCGCGTCGACGGCATCGCCGGCGTCCTTCTTGCTCAGTCCGGCCCGGTCGGCTACCTGGTCCACGAATTCAGATTTGGTCACTTGCTCCTCCTTCTACTTGGGTAGGAAACAGCGACGCTAACACGGTCTTCGGACAGCCGATGTCCCGCCGGGAGCGTGCGCGGCCTCATTCTGGCCGCCTTTCCGGCGGAAAACCACGCCACGCCCATGTTCCTGCGCAATTTGCGAGAATCCGCCGGGCCCGAAACACCCCTGGCGGTACCCCCACCGTCCTGGCCAGCGGCGACAATACCGCCCATGGATGCTGAAGAAAGCACGGTGAACCTTGGTCGCGCCGCCTGGCTTGTGACCGTGGTCGCTTGCCTGGTCGCCGTTCTGATCCTCATCCTGAACGGCTACTACGGCTATGCCGGGGTGACGCTGGCCGTCGCCATCTCCGCGGGCATCAACCTGCTCTAGTGCCCCTCCCCGCGGCCGGCGTGCGCGCTCGCCCCGGGCAACCACGCCAGCAGCTCGGCGACCGCCCGGCCACGGTGGCTGATGGCGTCCTTCTCCTCGTCGCTGAGCTCCGCCATCGTGCGGCCGCCGTAGTCGCCGTCGGGCAGGAACGCCGGGTCATAGCCGAACCCGCGTGAGCCGCGAGGCTCCTCGGCCAGCCGTCCCGTGCAGTAGCCGAAGAACAGGCGCTCGGTGCCCTCGGCGGGGTCGACGTAGGCCAGGGCGCACACGTAGCGCAGGACACTGCCCGCGGGCGCCTCCGCCATCAGCTTGGCCAGGTTCTCGGCATCGGTGGCCTCGGGGCCGGCGTAGCGCGCCGAGCGCACTCCAGGGCGACCGCCGATCGCCGCGGCCTCGATCCCGGAGTCGTCGGCGATCGCGACCCGGCCCGTGGCCTGCGCGGCCGCGCGCGCCTTGGGCAGGGCGTTGTCGGCGAAGGTGTCACCGTCCTCGGGGGGGAGCGTGACCTCGGCGGGCAGGGGGACGACGGTGATGAAACCCGTCCCGCCCGCCCCCAGCAGGCGGTCGAACTCCCGCACCTTGTGCGCGTTGCGCGTCGAGAGCAGCAGCGACGGCGGCGTGGGCACTAGGAGTCCCTCATGTGGGCGGCACTACGCGGCGTTCTGGAGAGCGCGCAGCTCGTCGATCCCACCGGCCGCGAGCGCGAGCAGGTCGTCCAGGTGCGCCCGCGAGAGCGGCGTCCGCTCGGCCGTCGCCTGCACCTCGACCAGGCCGCCATCGCCGGTCATCACCACGTTGGCGTCGACCTCCGCGGTCGAGTCCTCGGAGTAGTCGAGGTCGAGCAGCGCCACCCCGCCGACGACCCCGCACGAGACCGCCCCCACCGACCCCGTCAGCGGGACCTTGCTCAGCGCTCCCCGCTCCACCAGCCGCTCGCAGGCCAGGCGCAGGGCCACCATCCCGCCGGTGATCGAGGCGCAGCGGGTACCGCCATCGGCCTGCAGGACGTCGCAGTCGACGTAGATCGTCCGGTCGCCCAGCGCCTCGAAGTCCACCACGGCCCGCAGCGACCGGCCGATGAGCCGCTGGATCTCCACCGTGCGCCCGTCGGGGCGGCCCTTGGTCACGTCGCGCTGCTTGCGCTCCCCGGTTGACGCCGGGAGCATCCCGTACTCGGCGGTGACCCAGCCGCGGCCGGACCCCATCATCCAGCGCGGCACGCTCTCCTGCACCGAGGCGGTGCAGATCACGCGGGTCTCCCCCATCGAGATCAGCGCCGAGCCGGCGGCGGTGCGCACGAAGCCCCGCTCGATCGTGGTCGGGCGCAGCTGCCCAGGAGTGCGGCCATCGCTGCGTCGGGCAGTCATGCCGCCACCTTCGCGCCCAGCGCCACCCCGGCCACCTCGCCCAGTGGCATCTGCAGAAACCGGGTGCCCAATGCCTCAAAGGCGGCCACGTCCCCGGTGCAACGGAAGCGGTAGCTCCCCTCGTCCTCGCGCGGGTTGAGCAGCTCGCGGGCGGCCAGCGCGCGCTCGACGCTGCGTGCCACACCCGCGCCGGAGGTGATGAGCCGGACGTGGCGGCCCAGGATGCGCTGGAGCATCGGCGCCACCAGCGGGTAGTGCGTGCAGCCGAGGATCACGGTGTCCACTTGCGCCGCGCGCAGGGGTGCACAGTACCCGCGCACGGTCTCGACGATCTCCTCGTCGAAGAGCAGGCCCCCCTGGATGATCGGGGCCAGATCCGGACAGGCCACCGCCTCAACGTGCACGTGGCGGTCAGCAGCCCATACGGCGCGTTCGTACGAGCCGCTGGCGACGGTGGCGGGCGTGGCCAACAGGCCGATCCGCCCGGTGTGGCTGTGGGCGACGGCGAGCTGGGTGGCGGGCGCCACGACGCCGATCACGTCGATGTCACGGCCGGTGCGCTCCAGGTGACGACCGAGCGTCTCCAGCGCGGCCGAGCTGGCCGCGTTGCAGGCGACCACCAGGAGCTTGGCCCCGAGCTCCAGGAGGTGGTCGGCGATCTCCACGGCGAACGCCTGCAGCTCGCCCTGGCTGCGCTCGCCGTAGGGAAAGCGCGCGGTGTCGCCGAGGTAGAGGTAGTCCTCGCCGGGCAGCGACACGAGCAACTCGTGCAGCACGGTGAGGCCACCGACGCCCGAGTCGAACACGGCGACGGGCAGCTCCGCGAGTCCGGACACGCCGACCATGGTGCCAAAGGCCGCGGCCGCGTAGCGCGACGGCCATCTCAGGGTGCACCGTCCCCCGGAGGCCCACTAGATTCGCCGCCACCGGTGCGCGCGCTCATCGTCACCAACATGTACCCCTCGCCGGCCCGTCCGGCCCTGGGGAGCTTCGTCGCCGACCAGGTGGCGGCGCTGCGCCGTGCCGGCGGGGCCGAGGTCGACCTCGAGGTGTTCGCGTTCGCCCCCGGCGGCTACGTGGCCGCGGCTCGCGCGTTGCGGGCGCGCCACCACCACCGCTTCGACATCGTCCACGCCCACTACGGGCTCACCCAGTGGCCGGCCCTGGCGGCACGGGCACGGGCGCGGCTCGTGACCCTGCACGGCACCGATCTCGCCCACCCCCGCTCGCGGCCGGTCACCCTGGCCGGACTGCGCCTGAACGACCTCGTCGCCGTGGTGTCCGAGCCGCTGGCGGGCGCGGTTCCACGC